>CAZFIN010000055.1:0-12702 GCA_964519525.1 uncultured Alistipes sp.
GTTCTCCTCCACCGTCCGGTTGCGCCAGGGCGACTCCTTGCCGGCCTCCGATATGGTGCCGCGCGTAAGGCGTATCTCCTCCTGAGTCTGGTCGTCGACGTAGGCCAGCCCCTTTCTGATAAGCGCCACGGCCCATTCGTAGAGTTGGTCGAAGTAATCCGAGGCGTAGCGTTCCACGGCCCAGTCGAAACCCAGCCACTTGATGTCGCGTTTGATCGAGTCGACGTACTCCACATCCTCCTTCACGGGATTGGTGTCGTCGAAACGCAGGTTGCACTTGCCTCCGTATTTCTTTGCGAGACCGAAGTTTATGCAGATGCTCTTGGCGTGACCTATGTGCAGATAACCGTTCGGTTCCGGCGGGAAACGCGTCTGAACGCGGCTGTCGCCTTTGGCTATCGACTCTTCGATGATCTCTTCCAGAAAGTTGAGCTTCTCTTTCGGCTCGTTTGTTTCGATGTTGTTCATAACTCTCCGTTATAATGTTGTGTTTATCGTTTTCTGTTCAGCGAAATGTCCTTCAGCAGTCTTACCGACACCGACACTACCTGCTGGTTGCCCCAGCCTGTGCCGTCGTACTTCATGGCCAGAAAGCAGTTCACGCGCAGCGTGTCGCCGAAGAAGCGGCGGTCGAAACCTATTTTCGTGCTGTTGTAGATGTGCTTGTCGGTACCGAAGAATGTTTCGCCGGCGTACAGCTCGCCGCCGTAGCCGTGGGGGAACGCTTCGCTGCGGAACGACGAGTAGTAGGGTTGCAGATTTTCGCCCAGATAGAGCTGCTCGTCGATGTAGACGCCCCATTTCGACATGCGTGCCTGCAACATCCCGCCCTTGGGCGTGCGGTACTTCTCGTCGTTGTCGCGGTCGCGCTGGAAGGTCTGTATGTAGTGCAGCTTCACGTCGAAATCGAAATAGGCGTTGAAACTGGTGCCGATGTAGGGATCGAGCATCAGGTTGTCGTTGACGCAGTGGGGAATGAGCTTGCTGCCGGCGAAGTGGAACATCATGAATGCGTAGCCGCCGTAGAAACGCCGGCGGTAGTTGTCGAACCAGTAGCGGCCGGCCGAGAGTATGCGGAATTTCTCGCGCGATGCCTCCGAGAACATGCCGCACCAGTCGACCGACAGTTCGGCGTAGCCGCGTCGTCCGCGGTACTGCCCCATGACGCCCTGAATGCGGTTGTCGTAGAAGCGCATCGAATCGCTTAGGATCATCTCGCCGTAGTCGCCTATCATGTTCTCGCGCGAGAATATGCCGGCGTATGCCGCCACGCGGCGGTTGTCGAACCGGTAGTATACCTGCGGACGGATTTTCGAGAATACCACCGTGTTGTTACCGAAATCGGACCACATATCCATGCCGAACATGAGGCGGTTGCTGCCGTTCCAGCCTATGCCGACGGTGGGTGTTAGGCGCGAACTGAACAGGGTCTGCGATTCGCCGAACTGTGCGTCGACATATTCGCGGTTGTCGAAATACATGTCGAAATCGGCTCCCACGATCAGTTTCCAGTCCTCCTGCGCGCTTGCACCGGCTGCGGCCAGCAGCGCCGCAACGGTCATGAGCATAATGCGTATTGTGCGATTCATTTTCGGAATGATGATTTATTGATCGGCAAAGTTAATGTATTTCCGGCGATTTATATTACTTTTGTATGCGGAAAAACGATCGTATCATGAGAAAAATCACCAACGAGGAGCTGCACCGTCCGTCGGCGGAGGAGTTCGCGGCGATGCCGCGCATACCGGTGGCCGTAGTGCTCGACAATGTGCGTTCGGCGCAGAACGTGGGCGCTTTCTTCCGCACGTGCGACGCATTCGCAGCGGAGCACCTTTTTCTGTGCGGGATCACGGCGGCGCCGCCGGCGCGCGAGATACACAAGACGGCGCTCGGCGCCGAGATGACTGTGGCGTGGAGCCATTGTCCGTCGGCCGCCGATTGCGTGCGCACCCTGCGTGAGCGGGGATATACGGTGCTGGCCGTGGAGCAGGTCGAGGGCGCCGTTATGCTGGACAGGCTGGAGGTGGATCCGGCCGGCCGTTATGCGCTGGTGTTCGGCAACGAGGTGGCTGGTGTCGATCAGGCGGTTGTCGATCTGTGCCACGGAGCGGTGGAGATTCCGCAGGCCGGAGTGAAGCACTCGGTGAATGTGTCGGTGGCGGGCGGTGTGGTGCTGTGGCCGTTCTTCGCGGCGTTCCGGCATCTGCTCGGTCGGTAGATTGTCGCGCGATGGGCGTGCGGACCGGCTGACGGCCGATTGTCGCTGCAAAGTTTTTTTTATCCGCAATGTTTGCTTACTTTTGCGGCACATATCAAAAACATTAAGGAATATGTCAGTTACAGGATCTGTCAGAGCTGTTACGACTCTGCGTTTGACGGAAATGAAACAACGCGGCGAGAAGATCGCCATGCTCACCTCATACGATTATTCGACGGCAAAGATTGTCGATGCCGCCGGCATAGACGTCATACTTGTCGGCGATTCGGCCGCCAACGTCATGGCCGGTTACGAAACGACGCTGCCCATCACCCTCGACATGATGATCTACCATGCCCGTTCGGTGGTGCGCGCCGTGAACCGTGCGCTGGTGGTTGTCGATCTGCCGTTCGGCACCTATCAGGGCAACTCGAAGGTGGCGCTCGACTCGGCCATACGCATAATGAAGGAGACCGAGGCCGATGCCGTGAAGATCGAGGGAGGCGAGGAGATAATGGAGTCGGTGAACCGCATCATTTCGGCCGGAATCCCGGTGATGGGTCATCTGGGACTCACGCCGCAGTCGATACACAAGTTCGGCACGTATAATGTGCGTGCCAAGGAGGAGGCCGAGGCCGAGAAACTCGTGCGCGACGCCCATCTGCTTGAGGATGCCGGCTGTTTCGGCGTGGTGCTGGAGAAGATTCCCGCCGCACTGGCCGAGCGTGTGTCGAAGGAGCTGAAGATGCCTGTCATCGGTATTGGCGCCGGCGGCGGAACTGACGGTCAGGTACTTGTCGTTCACGACATGCTGGGAATAACTAACGACTTCTCGCCGCGTTTCCTGCGCCGCTATGCCGATCTGCACAGCGTGATGAGCGAGGCTGTGGGAAATTATGTGAGCGATGTGAAGAGCCGCGATTTCCCCAATGACAAGGAGCAGTATTGATGTAGTCAACAAATATTTTTGAGGCATTATGCGAAAATTAGTCATTATTCCCACCTACAACGAGATCGCCAACATCTCGGCCATGATCGACAAGGTGTTCTCGCTCGACGGAGAGTTCGACCTGCTCGTGATCGACGACGGATCGCCCGACGGCACGGCCGCGGTAGTGAAGGAGCGTCGCGCCGAGTTGCCCGGACGGCTGTTCCTTATCGAACGTGCCGGCAAGCTGGGGCTCGGCACCGCCTATCTCGCCGGATTCAGGTGGGCGCTGGAGCACGGTTACGACTATGTGTTCGAGATGGACTGCGACTTTTCGCATAATCCGGACGATCTCGTGCGCCTGTACGATATGGCCGCGTCGGGAAGCGACGTGGTGGTCGGTTCGCGTTATGTGTGCGGTGTGAATGTGGTCAACTGGCCCATGTCGCGTCTGCTGATGTCGTACTTCGCGTCGGTGTACGTGCGTGTGGTCACCCGCATGCCGGTGCGGGACGCTACGGCGGGTTTCGTGTGCTATTCGCGCCGGGCGCTTGAGACTCTCGATCTCGATGCCGTCGAGATGAAGGGCTACGGATTCCAGATCGAGATGAAATATTCGGCGTGGCGTCTGGGACTGCGCGTGAGCGAGGTGTCGATCATCTTCACCGAGCGTCAGCTTGGTGCATCGAAAATGAGCGGCGGAATATTCGGCGAGGCCTTCTTCGGCGTGCTGAAGCTGCCATTCAGAAAGATACGCCGTCGCAGTATTTAGTTTCCGAATGCTGTCCGGAAAAGACGCCGGCAATTATGTAGCGCGGTGAACGTCCTGCGCTGACCCGCATGGTCTGTTCGCTGTCGGCATGTTGCCCGCATGCCGTCGTTCCGTGCCGCCGGTCAGAACGTGAACAGATAGTTCATGAAGAAATTCCAGAAAGTGACAGCGCACGTAGCCGCGAGTTTCACCATATAGAAATTCCACTTCATTCGTCCGTGCAGCAGGCAGATTATCGAGTTGTTGATCGCCAGCCCCACCAGCGAGAAACCGATGAAACGCATGTACTGTTCGGTTATGTGAGGGTCGGTGCTGGAGAATGTCCAGATGCGGTTGAGTATGTAGTTCGACGTGGCGGCGCATGCGAATCCCAGCGAGTTGGCCACATATTTGTTGAACCGCAGTTTCTCCTTGCCCACGAACGTTATGCCGAAATCGACCGCCACTCCCGATCCGCCCACGAGGCAGAACTTCATGAAGCGGGCGATGAATGTCGGGTCTGTCAGGATATCGGTTGTCATGATTCGTTTGTTTTCAGCGGTCGTTCTTATCGCTTCGGCAGCTTTGCATGAGCGCTTTCGGCTTGGCGAAGATGTTTATTTTTCTGTTATTTCGGTCTGCATGGTCTTTCCGCAGAACCATGTGTACATGTCGCGGTGACGTACGGCGAACCCCACTCTGTATGGCTGCGGACGCAGTGTCGCGGGCACGGTGAACGAACACTCCGTCTCCACGGTGCCGCCGGCGGGCAGTATTGTGTCTTCGGCCAGCGGGAAGAACCGGTAGGGCTGCTTGCGCCATCCCCACAGCATTTCGAGTCTTACCGTGTCGCCGTCGACATGTATGTCGTAAGGGTAGGGGTTGTGTATCTTCAGTGCGAAGTCGAACCGGTCGCCGGCATACGCACGTTCGGGCAGCCGCAGTCCGACAGCTTCTATCGTGATTTCGCGCGTCGGATGGAAGTCGGCGACGGTGACGTAATGGAACGTCCGCCCGTTGGCCAGCTCCAGTGTCTGCATGCGCATGCGGTCCGCATCGGTCATTAGTTCGTTCGACGGATCGACCTCCACCAGTACGTCGCGACCGGTAAAGGTGCGGTCGTCGTCACGATACTGCCATTGCGAGGTGCGGTGGCTTACGTTGGGCTGGCTGAACGCCTTTCCCCCCCCCGAGTAGAAGAGATATTTCGCCGCGACGGCGTATTTGCTGTCGAAGATTACGGGACGGCCTGCTGCGGCCTCGGCTATCTGCCCGTAGGCGGTGCGGTTGTCGAACACCTCGAAACGTATGCCGGTCGGATTGAATATCATCACTATCCTGACTGCAATGATCAGCGCGAGCGTCACCCATCCGGCACGCATCACGTAACGGCGTGTCCGCGTATGACTGCGTGCATATGAGAACAGCAGCCACACGAGTCCGAACACCGAGGCTATGGCCCATTGCGGCTGTACGTAGCCGCGCATCGACGAGGCCGTGAAGAATATGATGAAAGCGGCGGGGTAGATCCGCAGCGCCCGTTCGACCGGCGTGGCGGGTTTCACCTTGCGATAGGCCTGCACCCACAGCGGCACGTAGAACGGTGAGAACACCACCAGCATGTTTACGAGAAAGTCGGTGATATTCGACACGGCGAAGTAGCCGTTGCGGTCCGACAGATGGTAGGCGAACGATGCCCAGTCGTGACGATACTGCCACAGCAGGTGCGGCGTGATGACGGCCAGCGCTACGAGTCCGGCTCCGGCCAATTCGACGATCTTGCGCGGATGGCACACGAACCAGCGCGCATTGGCGGCCAGCGCGAAGACAAGCACCAGTGCGCCGTGGTATTTGCTCAGCGCGAGCATGCCGAGCGTGAGTCCCATTGCCGGCCACGACCACGGTCTGCCCTCGGTGAACCGCCTGAACATAAATAGGAACAGCGCGGAGAAGAAGAGCAGCGGGCCGTCGGGTACGGCTATGAATCCGTAGAGTTGCAGAATGAGCATAGCCGCCGTTGTCATGGTGTACAATGCGGCGTCGCTGCGGTCGGCTCCGGCCGGGCGTATCGTTCGCCAAAAGACGAACAGGTATGCTGGTTGCAGCACGGTGAAGAAGACCCGTACTCCCAGTTCACCGCCGAACAGATGCTCGCCGAGCCATACGAGCAGCGCCGTCACGGGCGGATGATCGAAGTAACCCCATGCGAGCGTCTCCGCATACATGTGGTAGTAGGCCTCGTCGTTGGCAAGTTCGGTGGCCGCGGCCTCGATTATGTTCAGAATCCACCACACGCCGAGCCATAGCGCGACAAGCATGTCGGGCGAGAGTCTGCCGTATATATCCTTTATTTTCCGGGTCATTGCGGTGAGATGTTACATCATGTTTCCGAATACGTGTCGTCCCGCCATGTAGCGCAGGATGACCGATCCTCGGTATATCAGTCCCGATTCCGACTTACGTTCTCCGCGCACTCTCCGCCGTTTGTCCGCCAGCGTGCGGTGCATGGCCATGAAATCGCGGTAGGCCTTCAGTGTGGCGGCGGCGAGGGCGGGTTTACCTTTTATCATATATATCACGGCCGAAAGCAAGTCGGTCAGCGGCCGCACCACTGCCACCAGCATACGCTGCGCGGGCGGGGCGCACTTGAACAGCATGGCCAGATTGTTCCGGTAGTTGAGGTAGAGTTTGGCGGGCGACTCGTTGGGCAGCGTGCCGCCTCCCAGATGGTACACCGTGCTGCGCGGTTCGGCCATTATCCTGTAACCGGCCAGCTGCATGCGCCAGCATAGGTCGATCTCCTCCATGTGGGCGAAGAAGTCGGCGTCGAATCCGCCAAGTTCGCGGAATACCTTTGCACGGCAGCAGAATGCGGCGCCGCTTGCCCAGAATACCTCGCGCGGCGTGTCGTACTGTCCCTCGTCGCGCTCGATGGTCGATAGAATGCGGCCGCGGCAGAACGGATAGCCGAGAATGTCGATGAATCCGCCTGCGGCGCCGGCGTACTCGAAATGGTCGGGGCTGGCGAGTGCGAGCAGCTTGGGGGCCACGGCGGCCACCGACGCGTCGTTCTCCAGAACGTCGACCAGAGGTGCGAGCCATCCTTCCGTGACCTCGACATCGGAGTTGAGCAGCACGAAACACTCGGCGTCGACCTCGGCCAGCGCGCGGTTGTAGCCTTCGGCGAATCCGTAGTTGCGGTCGAGACGTATCGTCCCGACGGTCGGATGGTTGCGTGCCAGAAAATCGAGCGAATCGTCATCGGAGCCGTTGTCGGCCACGATGATACGCGCCCAATCGGGCGTGCGGGCCACCACACCGGCGAGGAACCGTTCAAGATGCTGCCGGCCGTTCCAGTTGAGTATTACTACCGCCGTGCGCATCATGCTCTTCATGCTCTTCGGGCCGACGGTTCGGCGGTTATGGTGATTTCCGGGCATCCGGCCGGCTGCTTCTCTTCGCCGTCCGGCGTATTCGCGGCGGATGCCGTTCCGTCGGCCTTAAGTTCCGCCGGCGGGGTGTACTTCCAGCGCCTGTGCGACCACATCCACATCTCGGGTGCCGCCATAATGTCCTTTTCGAGCAGACGTATGTAGCGTTCGGTGATGACGTGGTCGGCCACCTGCTCGTTTCCGTCGTATATCCGTATGAGCTCGCCTTCGTAGATTCCGGCCTTTATGCGTCGGGGCGAGAAATAGTATACCGGCAGATCGTATTTGCGGGCCAGCAGTTCGGCGCCGTTGTAGAATACGGTCCACTGGTTCAGGAAACGGTACCAGTGGAAATTGAGCCGGTAGGTGGGGTTCTGGTCCGATATGAGTCCCATGATTACGGGGCGCGAGTCGCGGTGGTCGATGAAGTAGCGTATGATGCTGTTCATCGGCACGAGTTTGACGTTGGTGTGCTGGCGGATGCGTTTCATCAGCTCATCGAATACCGGATTCTCGATCTTGTGGTACACGGCCACGAACGTGTGGTCCCGGCTGACGAGGCTCATGGTGCTTCCCGCCTCCCACGATCCGAAGTGCGCGGTCATGAATATGGCGTTGCGGCCGCCCACTTCGCGCAGGACCTCGTCGGCATTGTTGAACCGTATGCGGCCGAACAGCTGTTCGTCGCTTGCGCCCGACTGACTGATGATGTTTATTATCTGTTCGGTCAGATTGCGGTAGTTCAGCATGCAGATGCGTTTCAGCTCGCGTTCGCTTTTGTCGGGAAACGAGTTGCGCAGATTGGTCATTATCACCCTGCGGCGGTATCGCATGACATGGCGCAGCGTGATATAGCATAACGGTCCCAGTACATAGTGCCTGAGGCAGTAGGGCATCATGGCGAATCCGCGGCAGATGATCCACATGACCTCGACGGCGAACCTCTGCGCGGATGTCAAATTATTGTCTGTTACGTTCATTTCTTGGTCGTGACATTCTTACTTTAACTGTTCGTCGTCCTGCCCGTCGTCATCCGTATCGGCGGCGTAACGGTTGCGCCGTGCCTCCTTTTCCGGCTTGGAACAGCCTTCCACCACTATCACGAACTCCCCTTTGGGCTCGTGGGTGCGGAAATGCTCCGCAACCTCGGCCAGCGTGCCGCGCACCGTCTGTTCGAACTTCTTGGTCAGTTCGCGCGATACCGACACCCGTCTGTCCGGTCCGAACGTTTCGGCCAGTTGTTCGAGGCACTTAACCACGCGGAACGGCGATTCGTAGAATATTATCGAGCGCGTCTCGCCGCACAGCTCCTGCAGACGTTTGCTGCGGCCCTTTTTCTGTGGCAGGAATCCTTCGAAGCAGAAGCGGTCGCACGGGAATCCGCTCTGCACCAGCGCTGGAATCAGTGCGGTGGCTCCGGGCAGCGTCTCGACCTCGATGCCTGCCTCGACACACGAGCGCACCAGCAGGAATCCGGGGTCGGAGATGCCGGGTGTTCCGGCGTCGGATACGAGCGCCACGGTGCGGCCTTCGCCTATCGCGGCGGTCACCGATGCCGCCGTGGCGTGTTCGTTGAACTTGTGGTGCGAGCGCAGTTTCTGTTCTATGCCCAGATGCTTGAGCAGGAACGACGTGGTGCGCGTGTCCTCGGCCAGCACGAAGTCGGCCTCGCGCAGCACCTTGATTGCCCGCAGCGTGATGTCGTCGAGGTTGCCTATCGGCGTGGGAACGATGTAGAGTTTGGCCATGCCTCAGGATAGTTTGCGTTCCAGAAGCTGCATGATGAACTTGGCTCCCTGCGAATCGGGATTCCATGCGTAGTTCTCCACTATGTGTATCATGCAGTCGTCGAGTGAGTCGAAACGTTCGAGCGCGCTGATGGCCTCCTCGTAGGCCTCGCCGTCGCCGTCGAACAGATCGCGTATCATCAGGAACTTGTCGTTTATGCCTATCGCCTGCCGCAGCGAGTCGATCTTCGTGTGTGTGATCTCCTCGGCCAGCGCCGACGGTTTGCCGAGCGTGTCGGCCAAAGTATGAGTGTTTGCCGCTATCGTGTCGCCGAGTGTGACGTTCTGCGGCTCTGCCGGGGTGTGGGCCGTGCCCGA
Organism: uncultured Alistipes sp.; assembly: GCA_964519525.1. Classification (GTDB taxonomy): domain Bacteria; phylum Bacteroidota; class Bacteroidia; order Bacteroidales; family Rikenellaceae; genus Alistipes. The sequence goes on from CAZFIN010000055.1 coordinate 9,413, forward strand.
CGGTTTGACGGCCGTTTCACGGCGCGGCGCTTCGGCCGCTGTTTCGCGTGCCGGCTCCGGTGAGCGTACATCGCCCGTTGCCGTGCGCGCCGGTTCCTGAGTCGGACGGCTGCTTTTGCTGTTGCGGCCGAACATCGGTTCGTCGATGTCCATTTCGAAGATTTTCGATATGTCGACGACCTTTTCCGGACGCGGTTGTGCGTCGTCGTAGATCGACATCATGCGGTGATGTTTCGTGCGCGGACGGCTCTGTATCTCGTCGTCGGAGCCGAACAGACTGTTCATCGGACGGCGTACCTGCTGCGGCGCATTGTCGCCTGCGGGTTTTACGGCGGTCATTTCCTCTGCGGCGGCCGGTTTATCCTGCATGCCGCTGTCGTGTGCGGCGGGTGCGGTTGCCGGCTGCACATCGGATGCTGCCGTTCCGGCTGTCGGGGCTGGCCGGTCAATGACCGTTTCGGCGGCGGGAGCCGTTTGGGCGGGCTGTGCAGGTTCGGCATACGTAACAGCCGGCTGTTCTGCCGGTATCTCCTGTGCCGCAACCGTCTGCGCAGGTTCCGCATCCTCCATGCCTGCCGTTTCGGGTTCCGGTTCCGCCGTCGGCGTTTCGGGTTCCGGTTCTGGACCTATTTCCCGGGCCGGTTCTGCCGCGGTGTCCGGTTCGGGCGTATTTTCCGGAGCGGGTTCGGCTGCAACGGGTTCTTCGGCTGTTTGTTCTTTCTCAGTCCGATCTTCCGCGGCAGACCCGCTATGGGCGCTGGTTCCGTCTTCCGGTTCGTCATATCCGGCCTCTACTGTTTCGTCTTCATCGGGGGTGTCGTCTTCGGCGAAGATGAATTCCACCTCGACATCTTCGGCATCTTCATTCTCGGCGTCTTCGTCTGCGGCATCTATCCGTGATTCGTCGTGCGCCGGAGCCTTTTCTTCTCCGCCGGCCTCCGTGGCTGTCGCTTCGGCTGCCGGTGCGGTGACGGTCTGCTGCGCCGCCGTGATCGCTGTTTCGGGCATCTCCGGCGTTTCCGGCGCGAGGAGACCGAAACGCAGTATGTCGTATATGCTTTTCAGTTTGTCGAGCGCCATGTCGCGCTCGATGGCCGATACGGTTTCGCCCTCCTTCCACGCGAGAATGATGAACGAAAGTTTCTCAAGTTCCGATTTGATAAGTTCGATATTCATATCTTTCAAGGTAAAAGATTTTCCAAAGATAGTGAAATTTGCCGATATGCCAATTATAAAAAAGAAAATAGCTCGGTAATCCGAGCTGTTTTCCTTGTCATGCCGACCGTATGCCGCATTTTTCAGGCGGCTTCGTCCATGTGTTTTCCGCGGCCGGGACCTGACGTCGTGACCTGCGCCGCGCTATTTGGTCTGCAGCTGGTCGCTGTATACGGCCGCAGGCAGATTGTGCAGATTGTACTGCGAGGCCATCGAACGGCCGTAGGCTCCGGCCGACTTTATTGCCAGCAGGTCGCCGCGCTTGGTCTTGCGCAGGCTTACGTTTTCGTCGAACACGTCGGTCGACTCGCATGCTGTGCCCACGACGGTGTATTTGGTGAATCCCTCCTCCTGCGAGGTGATGTTTTCGATGTTGTGGTACGATCCGTATAACATGGGACGTATCAGCTCGGTCATGCTGGCGTCGATGATCACCAGACGGCGCCCCGTGGCGGTGGTCTTGTTGAACAGCACGCGCGAGATCAGCTCGCCGCATTCGCCGACGATCGAGCGGCCGAACTCGAAGTGCACCTCGCGGTCGCCCACGTTGAGATACTCGTGCACGATGGCGAAGAGCGACGCGAAGTTGGGTATGGGTTCGTTCTCGGGAACGTCGTAGTTGATGCCCAGACCGCCGCCCACGTCCACCATGCGGAACGAGAATCCGTGCGACTCAAGCTTCTCGACGATGGCGTTGGCCTTGTTGCACATGTTCTCGAATACGTGCAGCTCGCGTATCTGCGATCCGATGTGGATGTGGATGCCTATGATGTCGATGTTTTGGAGCGACTTGATGAGCTCCGTGTTGTCGAGTATCTCCTCGTATGATATGCCGAATTTGCTGTCGGCCTGACCCGTGTCGATGCAGCGGTTGGTCTTGGGGTCGATGTCGGGGTTCACGCGCAGACCCACTTCGGCCCTGCGGCCGAGCTGGCCGGCGATGTCGTTCACCACCTGCAGTTCCTCGATCGACTCGCAGTTGATGGCCAGAATGCCCTGCTCGATGGCGTAGCGTATCTCCTTGTCGCGCTTGCCCACGCCGGCGTACACTATCGTCTTGGGATCGAATCCCAGTTCGATGGCCTTGCGCACCTCGTTGCCGCTTGCGCAGTCGATGCCCAGCCCGTATTCGCGTATTATGCCCAGCAGATGTTCGTCGCTGTTGGCTTTTATCGCGTAATGTACCTTGTAGTCGTATTTTTTTGATTCGTAAACCACGCTCTCCAGCGTCTGTCGGAGAAGATTGACGTCATAGAGATAAAACGGAGTCTCGAACTCCGTGAGCTGCGATGCTACCTTTCTGCTTAACATAATTTTGTCACTACCTAACTTTGTCTAACAATGGATGTGCCGCCGGCCACCGGCCGCAACGGCGCAAAGTTAGTTATTTCAGGCCGTTTTTGCAAATAAAATGGCCCCGGCGGTTCTGATTCCTTCCGTTTCGGACCGTCGGCCGGCGCACACGGCCGTGCTGACGGTATGCCGGTCCTGCCGTTTCCGCCGTCTGCGGCCGGTTCAGAATGCCGTACGTACAAAAAATTGACGGGCAAAATCGGTCGGGTCGGTTAAAAATAGCTATATTTGCACAACGAAACGAAGTGTAAACTGATAATTTGATATAACGGATGGCTTTACAATGCGGTATAGTCGGACTGCCCAACGTGGGCAAATCGACCCTTTTCAACTGTCTGTCGAACGCCAAGGCGCAGGCGGCCAATTTCCCTTTCTGTACGATAGAACCCAACGTGGGCGTGATCACCGTTCCCGACGAGCGTCTGGTGAAGCTGGCCGAGATCGACAATCCCAAGCGTGTGGTGCCCACCACAATCGAGATCGTCGACATAGCCGGTCTGGTCAAGGGTGCGTCGAAAGGCGAGGGCCTGGGCAACAAGTTTCTGGCCAACATACGAAACACCAATGCCATAATCCATGTGCTGCGCTGTTTCGACAACGGCAACATCACCCATGTCGACGGTTCGGTCGACCCCGTGCGCGACAAGGGCATAATCCACACCGAGTTGCAGCTGAAGGATCTGGAGACGCTGGAGAACCGCATCGGCAAATGCCAGAAGCAG
>CAZFIN010000056.1:0-12322 GCA_964519525.1 uncultured Alistipes sp.
TCAATCTCGAGGGCGACAAGATCTCGACCTCGCGCAACTGGGCCGTGTGGCTGCACGAGTATCTGGACGAGTTCCCCGGCAAGGAGGACGTGCTGCGCTACGTGCTGTGCGCCAACGCTCCCGAAACGAAGGACAACGACTTCACGTGGCGCGACTTTCAGGCACGCAACAACAACGAGTTAGTGGCCATTCTGGGCAACTTCGTCAACCGCGCGCTGGTGCTCACCAAGAAATACTACGGCGGCACGGTTCCGGCATGCGGCGAACTGACCGACTACGACCGCGCGACGATAGCCGAGCTGGGCGGAATAAAGGCCTCGTTAGAGTCGAACATCGAGAACTACCGCTTCCGCGAGGCGCTGAAGGACGCCATGAACTTCGCACGCATAGGCAACAAGTATCTGGCCGACACCGAGCCGTGGAAAGTGGTGAAGACCGATCCCGGACGCGTGGACACGATACTCAACGTGGCGTTGCAGATCACGGCGAACATCACCATAGCCATCGAACCGTTCATGCCGTTCTCGGCCGAAAAGATACTCAACATGCTGAAAATAAGCAAGCTGGCATGGGACGATCTGGGTTCAATGACCCTGATCGCGGCGGGACACGTCATAGGCGAGCCGACGCTGCTGTTCGAGAAGATCGAGGACGACGTAATAGAGGCGCAGATAAAGAAGCTGAACGACATAAAGGCCGCCAATGCCGCAGCCGAGGCGGCGGCGCATGTGACGGCGCAGAAGGAGGAGGTGACGTTCGACGACTTCGGCCGGATGGACATACGAGTGTCGACGGTCATAGCGGCCGAGAAGGTGGCCAAGACCAAAAAACTGCTCAAGTTCACGGTCGACACCGGCATAGACAAGCGCACCATAGTGTCGGGCATAGCCGAGCACTTCACACCCGAGGAGCTCGTGGGCAGGCAGGTGCTGGTGCTGGTGAACCTCGCGCCGCGCGAGCTGAAGGGCATAACGTCGAACGGAATGATACTAATGGCCGAGGACGCCTCGGGGCGACTCGTGTTGCTCGGGCCCGGCGACAAGGTGAACAACGGCGCGATAGTAGGATAAAAGATTTCAGACGGGCGGGACGGACTGCGGCACACGAAACAGCCGTCAGCCCGACCCGACAAATACGACAAAAAGATGGAGACAATTGACTGGAACAACATCGGTTTCGATTACATAAAGACCGATTTCAATGCCCGCTACCATTTCAAAGATGGCAAGTGGAGCGAGATGGAGATCACATCCGACGAATACATAAAGATGCACATGTCGACGACGTGTCTGCATTACGGACTCGAAGCGTTCGAGGGACTGAAAGCCTTCCGCGGCGTGGACGGCAAGGTACGCATATTCCGCATGGATGAGAATGCCAAGCGCATGCAGTCGTCGGCCCGCAAGCTGTGTCTGCCCGTGCCTACGGTGGAGATGTTCACGAAGGCCTGCTACGAGGTGGTGAAGCGCAACATGAAGTTCGTGCCGCCCTACGAGTCGGGAGCATCGCTCTACCTGCGCCCCGTGATCATAGGCACCAAGGTCGGATTGGGCGTCAAGGCGTCGGACGAGGCCATGTTCATCGTGTTCTGTTCGCCCGTAGGCCCCTACTTCAAGGGCGGGATGAAGCCTATAAAGGTAGTCGTCGACCGTGAGCAGGACCGCGCTGCTCCACGTGGAACAGGCGACATCAAGGCCGGCGGAAACTACGCATCGAGCATTCTGTCGGGCGAAAAGGCCCACGATCTAGGCTACTCGAACGTGATGTATCTCGACGCCGCCGAGCATAAATACATCGAGGAGTGCGGCGCGGCCAACTTCTTCGGCATAAAGAACGGGCTGTACGTAACGCCGAAATCGCCGTCGATACTGCCATCGATCACCAACAAGAGCCTGCGCCAGCTCGCCGAGGATATGGGTCTGAAGGTGGAGGAGCGCCACATACCGGTGGAGGAATTGGAGAGCTTCGAGGAGGCCGGAGCATGCGGCACGGCCGCGGTGATCTCGCCGATCGAGTCGATCTACGACCTTGACACCGGCAAGATGGTAACCTACGGCAAAGAGGTGGGTAAATACTCGCTCGAACTCTACACCCAGCTGCAGGACATTCAGTACGGCCGCCGCGAGGATAAATACGGCTGGTGCGTCATAGTCGAGGAATAATCCGAGCAACAAAACAACGCAAAAGAGGGCCTATTGACATAGACCCTCTTTTATTATATATACACCAACCGACTTACAGAATATACACCCCGCACGGTAGGCCGCCTTGCTATTTTAGAGAAAGCAAACAGTTTATCAATCAAAAAGCACTACCGGCTGCCCCGCCACTTCCGGCAGTTCGCGACTTCGCGATCGACATATAAGTTCGCCGCTTCGTTATTCCATCATTTCATCATCCGGCTCGCCACCCCGCTACCCCACTGTTCCACGTGGAACAACGGACACTACCGTCCGAATTTTATCAGCAGAACATTTATATCGGCCGGTGAAACCCCCGGAATTCTCGACGCCTGCCCTATCGTCTGCGGACGAATCTTCGTCAATTTCTGCCGTGCCTCTATCGTCAGCGCATTCATAGCCATAAAATCGAAGGCGGCGGGGATAGCGATATTTTCCAGACGGTGCAGCTTTTCGGCAAGCAATTTTTCGCGTTCGATATACCCCTTGTACTTGATCTGGATCTCAGCCTGCTCGATCACCTCCTCGCCGATGCCGTGTTCGTCGACGAAACGGCGCAGACGCGGCAGCTCGTCGATAAGACCGGCAAGCGTAAATTCGTTGCGGGAAATGAGATTATAGAGCTTGCGGCCCTGCGTCACCGGCTCCAGACCGTGACGTTTTAAATAGCCCTCAATTTCCGATATTCTGACGCTCTGTTCGCGAGCGAAGGAAATAAGCGATTCTACGAGCGATTTTTTTTCTGCGAAAATACGCCATCTTTCGTCGTCGATCAACCCTATTTCGCGCCCTTTCGGAGTCAACCGCAAATCGGCATTGTCCTGCCGGAGCAATATGCGGTACTCGGCGCGCGAGGTGAACATGCGGTAAGGTTCGTCGACACCCTTGGTCACAAGGTCGTCGATCAGCACTCCGATATAGGCCTCGTCGCGACGCAGGACGACGGGCGCGGCGCCGTGCAGTTTGCGGTGCGCGTTGATTCCGGCCATAAGCCCCTGCGCCGCGGCCTCCTCGTAACCGGTCGTGCCGTTTATCTGGCCGGCAAAGTAGAGGTTGTCGACCAGCTTGGTCTCCAGCGTATGGCGGAGCTGCGTCGGCGGAAAGTAATCGTACTCGATGGCATAGCCCGGACGATAGACATGCGCATGCTCCAGTCCGCGGATGCGGTGCAGCGCCCCGATCTGTATCTCGTAAGACAATGACGACGAGAATCCATTGATATACAACTCGTTGGTATCGCGCCCCTCGGGTTCCAGAAACAGCTGGTGCTGCTCCTTGTCGGCAAATGTGCGCAGCTTGTCCTCGATGCTGGGACAGTAGCGCGGCCCGATGCCGCGTATGGTGCCGTTGAACAGCGGCGAACGCCCGAAGCCGCCACGCAGGATGTCGTGCACCTCGGGCGAAGTGTAGAGCAGATAGCACGGCTTCTGATCGGCAACAGACTGTGTTTCAGTCGAGAACGAGAATTTCGACGGGCGGGTGTCGCCCTCCTGCACCTCCAGAACCGAGAAATCGACCGTCCGGGCGTCGATACGCGCCGGCGTGCCGGTCTTCATGCGGCCCGACTCGAACCCGATCTCCGCCAGCGACTCGGTGATGCCGGCCGAAGCGGCATCGCCTGCCCTGCCGCCCTCAGCATGGCACTCGCCGCAGTGCATGAGTCCGCCCAGAAAGGTGCCGGCCGTGAGCACCACGGCACGGGCCGTGAACTCGACGCCCATGCGCGTGCGCAGACCCGTCACGCGCGGACGTTCGCCGCTGCGGTCGAAACGCAGAGCCACGGCCGAGTCCTGCCAGATGAAGAGCCCCGGAGTGTTCTCGGCCTCGCGGCGCCACAGACGCGAGAAAAGTTCCTTGTCGCACTGCGCGCGCGGACTCCACATGGCCGCACCCTTCGATCGGTTGAGCATGCGGAACTGGATGGTCGACCGGTCGGTGATGATGCCCATACGACCGCCCAAAGCGTCGATTTCGCGCACGATCTGCCCCTTGGCCACTCCGCCCACGGCCGGATTGCACGACATGGCGGCCATCTTGGTCATGTCCATGGTGAGCAGCAGCGTGCGCGACCCCATGCGGGCCGCCGCCGAGGCCGCCTCGCACCCGGCGTGTCCCGCGCCGACGACTATCACGTCGTAGTCGTTCCATGCGCGGGCGCATGTGTTGTCGTTACGGTCGCCGGTCATCGGAAAAGGGCTAAATATTTATCCTCCTTGCGGTGCATCTGCCGCTCGGCGCGGGGTGTCTTGTCCTTCTGGCCGCACAGATGCAGCACGCCGTGCACCACCACGCGACGCATCTCGGCGGTCTTAGTGGCTCCGTAGATGCGGGCGTTGTCGGCCACGGTCTCCACGTCGATGAATATGTCGCCGCTCACCGTGCGCGCGCCCTTGCGGTCGCTGTAATCGAACGTTATCACGTCGGTGAAATAGTCGTGCCCGAGGAACTGGCGGTTCATTTCGAGAAGCCGCTCGGCCGAACAGAATATGTAGTTCACATCGCCCAGCGTGTAACCCTCCTCCTCGGCCACGCGGCGCAGCCACGCCGTGGTACGCCTCTTGTCGGGCAGACGGTAGGCGCAGGAGTCGTTGTAATAATGTACCATTTGCAAAAGGATATTCTATTGCGCAAAGATACAGCAAAAGTCGATAAAATACGAGCGTTTTCATCAAGCCGAGCGCAGAGCCGGACAAAAATTCGGACTATGCCGGGGCGGGAAAACGGCTGTTGAAAAACTGCTGCCTGCTTTGGGTTTGCCGAACATCGGGCCGATATTCAGCGGTACGACGGACCGCGCGAGCCGCAGCCGTCCGCGCTGCGGAGGGACGCGACGTGAACAATCGGTCGAGATATTCCGCCGACAAACGGCGTTCACAATCACTTACGGATAAATAATAGGCATAAAGACCGCACTATTGGTCAAAAATTATTATTTTTGTAGAAACGTCTGCTTCAGGCCCGCGGATTGCCGGACGGGAAGCGGACCGCAACACGGCGACGGCACCGCACGGCCGGCCCGATAACGACACGACTGAACATTATGGAACAAAGACTTACCGTAGCGCTGATCTACGATTTCGACGGCACGCTGGCTCCGGGCAACATGCAGGAGTACGACTTCATCCCCGCGGTGGGCAAGAGCAACAAGGAGTTCTGGTCGGACGCCAACACACTGGCCGAGGAGCAGGATGCCGACCCCGTGCTGGCCTACATGGCGCGCATGATTCAGGAGGCGCAGGGCAAGGGGCTGTCGCTGCGGCGCGAGGCTTTTCAGGAGTCGGGGCGCAACATCGTGTACTACCGCGGCGTCGAGGAGTGGTTTCCGCGCATGAACGAATACGCCGCACGTCACGGTCTGCGGCTGCTGCACTACATCAACTCGTCGGGACTGAAGGAGATTATCGAGGGTACGTCGATCGCCGGACAGTTCAAGCACATCTACGCCTGCTCGTTCCTCTACAACATAGACGGCATAGCCTACTGGCCGGCCGTGGCGGTGAACTACACCAACAAGACGCAGTTCATATTCAAGATCAACAAGGGCGTCGAGTCGGTATGCGACACCCGCATGGTAAACCAGTACATGGAGGAGAACCGCCGCCCCGTGCCGTTCAAGCGCATGATCTACGTGGGCGACGGAACCACCGACATACCCTGCATGAAGTTAGTGAAGAACTACGGCGGCCACTCGATAGCCGTCTACAACCCCGACGACCGCGGCAAGCGGCGCGAGATGAACACCCTGATACGCGACAACCGCGTGAACCACGTATGCCCCGCCGACTACTCGGAAGGGTCGGAGATGGACACGCTGGTGAAGGCCATCATCGACAAGATAGCGGCCGACGCGCGGCTCGAACAGATGGAGGCTCCGCGGCTGTAACGCACCGCGGACGGACAAGAAACGACAAACGACCTGCCACGATGAAGAGATTTTTCACACTGCTCGCCGCCACCGCGCTGACGGTTGCGGCCGCCGCTGCGCCCGACGTCACGGCGGAGCGGAACCCGATACGGAACACCGGACCTGACACGGCGCAAGACACGTCACCAGACACAGTGCAAGGCACGGAACCGGATGCCGTGCGCAGCACGGAGCGGAACGCCGCCTGCCCTGCCGCCGCCAAGGACTGCCCGTCCGCCGCGGACAAGGCAAAGAATACGGAGCCGGGAACGGCAGCCGCCTGCCCTGCAGCCGCACCGGCACAGGGACTGAGTTACCGCGAGCGTTCGGAGATGATCATGACCGCCGACCGCGTCCGCAAGACCGCCGTGTCGGCCGTTCACACGCGCGAGGCGAGGCGCACGGCCCGCAAGGCATTCAACGCCGTGTGGCGCGAACTGGCCGACCGTCACGAGATCACGGCCGGATACTGCATGTTCCCCTACTCGTGGTCGAACGAATACGCCGGACTGGGAAGCAACACCGGCATATCGTTCGAATACGCCGGCAACAAATACAGTTACAGCCCCCGCCGCTCGATAGGCGGATTCACCGTCGGATACATGTACCGTCTCTCGCGCCGCTGGTCGGCGGGTATGTCGGCGAGCATGTCGGTGGTGAGCACCACCGCCTCGGTAAACGACCGCAAGATGTTCATCAACCGCACCACCACGCTGGGCATAATCCCCACGGTGCGCTTCAGCTGGATCGACCGCCCGCTGGTGAAGTGCTACTCGGAACTGCAGATAAGCTGCACGTTCGACCTGCTGCGCAACAGCGCCGACCGCACCGAGCGCTGGAACCACAGCTATGCGCTGGTGGCTCCCATGCTGGCGGGCGTGAGCGTGGGACGGAGGCTGTACGGATTCGCCGAGCTGGGCACCGGACTCCGCGGCGTGGTGTGCGCCGGGATAGGATACAGGTTCCGCTAACCGGAAAAACTACCGCTGATTATGAAAAAACTGTTCTCAGGCCTGCTGCCGCGCGTTCTGGCAGCCATCGCGCTCGGCATCGCGTGCGGCAACCTGCTGCCCGGATGGTGCGTGCGCGTGTTCATCACGTTCAACGGCATATTCGGCCAGCTGCTGGGCTTCGCCATACCGCTCATAATAGTGGGTCTGGTGGCTCCCGCCATAGCCGAGATAGGCCGCGGCGCAGGACGCATGCTGGCCCTGACGGCCGCCATGGCATACTCGGCCACCGTGGCCGCCGGATTCGTGGCCTACATCACCGGCGCGCTGGCCTTTCCGCCGCTCATAACCTCGCACGTCGCAATCGACGCTGCCGCCGGCTCCGACGGTCTGCCGCCCTACTTCGCGGTGGAGATAACGCCGCTGATGGGCGTGACCACCGCACTGGTGCTGGCATTCGTGGCCGGACTGGGCATGGCCCACCTGCGGGGCGACGTGCTCAGACGCGGCGCCGGCGAGTTCCGCGACATTATGACCATGTTCATCGAACGGGTGATACTGCCGCTGCTGCCGCTCTACATCTTCGGCATATTCATGAACATGACCGCCGCAGGCGAGGTGTTCCGCGTGCTGGGCGTGTTCATCAGGATAATAGGCGTCATATTCCTGCTGCACATAGCGTGGCTGCTGTTGCTCTACTCGGCGGCCGGAGCGGTGGCGCGGCGCAATCCGCTGCGCATGCTGTGGCGCATGATGCCCGCCTACTTCACGGCGCTGGGCACGCAGTCGTCGGCCGCGACGATACCCGTCACGCTGGAGCAGACGCGCCGCATGGGCGTCGACGGCCGGACGGCGGGATTCGTCATACCGCTGTGCGCCACGATACACCTCTCGGGCAGCATGCTCAAGATAGTGGCCTGCGCCATGGCGCTGATGATAATGCAGGGCATGGACTACGACCTGCGCCTGTTCGCCGGATTCATATTCATGCTGGGCATAACGATGGTGGCCGCGCCCGGAGTGCCGGGCGGCGCGATAATGGCCGCGCTCGGCGTGCTGGCCTCGATGCTGGGATTCTCGCAGGCCGATCAGGCGCTGATGATATCGCTCTACATAGCCATGGACAGCTTCGGCACCGCCTGCAACGTGACGGGCGACGGCGCGCTGGCCGTAATCATCGACCGCATGACGTGCCGCGAGGGAGCCGCCGGGCCGCACCGGAATTAAAAAACGACACAGAGAAGAGAGATATGAAACTCGTATTCGCAACCAACAACGCCCATAAACTGCACGAGGTGGCGCAGGAGCTGGGCGACGCATACACGCTGCTCACGCCGCGCGACTGCGGCATCACGGAGGATATTCCCGAGAACGAACCCACGCTGGAGGGCAATGCGCTGGCCAAGGCGCGCTACATAAGCTCGCGCACGGGGCTCGACTGCTTCGCCGACGACACTGGTCTGGAGGTCGACGCGCTGGACGGCCAGCCCGGGGTGCGTTCGGCACGCTACGCCACCGACGGCCACGACGACGAGGCCAACAAACGGCTGCTGCTCGAACGCATGGCCGCCGTCAACGACCGCGGGGCGCAGTTCCGCACGGCCATAGCGTTGGTGACGGACGGACGCGAGATGCTGTTCGAGGGCGTGGTGCGCGGCACGATAGCCCGCGAGGAGCACGGCTCGGGCGGATTCGGTTACGACCCTCTGTTCATCCCCGAGGGCGACGACCGCTCGTTCGCCGAGATGAGCGACGAGGAGAAAAACGCCGTGTCGCACCGCGGCCGCGCCGTGCGCAAGCTGGCGGCATACCTGCGAAAGCAATGACTATTGCATTTTAGACTTCTTCGCGCTAACTTTGCCACGTTATGGAACAGAACTCAATTTACGAACGCGAGGAGCGTTATGACAGCCGGCGCATCGAACGGCTCGCATACCACTACCGCGAGATACTTGCGCTGCTGGGCGAGGATCCCGAACGCGAGGGGCTGATCAAGACCCCCGAACGCGTGGCCAAGGCCATGTCGTTCGTCACGAAGGGTTATGCGGCCGATCCGGTCGAGATAATCAACTCGGCGATATTCCGCGAGGAGTACAAACAGATGGTGCTGGTGAAGGACATCGAGCTGTTCTCGATGTGCGAGCACCACCTCATGCCGTTCGTGGGCAAGGCCCACGTGGCATACATACCAAACGGACGCATAACCGGACTGTCGAAGATAGCCCGCGTGGTGGAGTGCTACGCACGCCGCCTGCAGGTGCAGGAACGGCTGACGGTGCAGATACGCGACTGCATACAGCAGGCGCTCGACCCCATAGGCGTGGCCGTGGTGATCGAGGCGAGCCACATGTGCATGCAGATGCGCGGCGTCGAGAAACTCGGATCGTCGACCACGACGTCGGCATTCACGGGCGTGTTCCTCAAGGACACGCGCACGCGCGAGGAGTTCCTCACGCTGATAAGCAACAAATACAAATAACACCGCCCGTGCGGCGGCACGGGACGCCGTTTCCGGGACGGCACGCGGCATCGGTCCGCACGGCGGCACGCAACACCCCGCCCGTGCGCATTCCGGGGCCCGCAGGAGCCGTCGGAGCGGACGGACGGAGGATTACTCCGCAAACACGACAAAACAAACAAAACACTACCTTAAACGATGAAAAGACTACTACTCTTTCTCGCCTGCGCGGCCGTGACCGCGGCAGCCGGATGCTCGGGCAAAGGCGCGGGCAGCGACAGCATCAAAGTCGTATCCTACAACATCCGCATGAACGGAGGTCCCACCGCCGACGGCGACAACTGCTGGGAGAACCGCAAGCAGGCGTCGATAAACATGGTCAACGAGGAGCAGCCCACGGTGATGGGCATTCAGGAGGGATGTCCCGACCAGATAGCGTTCCTCGACGAGCATCTGCCGCAGTACAAACACATAGGCGTGGGCCGCGAGGACGGCAAGGCCGCGGGCGAGATGATGGCCATATATTACCGCACCGACAAGGTGGAGCTGCTGGACGGCGGCACATTCTGGCTGTCGGAGACTCCCGACAAGGTGTCGAAGGGCTGGGACGGAGCATGCAAGCGCACATGCACATGGACGCTGATGCGCATGAAGGATTCGGGTCGTGAGTTCGCCTACTTCAACACCCACCTCGACCACGTGGGTGCCGTGGCGCGCGAGCAGGCGCTGAAGCTGATCGTGGCCAAGATGGGCGAGATCGTGCCGAAGGGCATGCCCGTATTCCTCACGGCCGACTTCAACTCGACGACCGACGAGCCGATCTTCGAGCCGCTGAAGGCCGTAATGAGCGACGCACGCGCCGAGGCGCCGCAGAGCGATCCGCGCGGCACGTTCAACGACTGGGGCAAGGCGACCGATGCGGTGATCGACCACATCTTCTTCCGCAACGCCGAGGCGAAGACCTTCACCGTGCTGTGCGACAAGAACTACGGCGCGCCCTACATATCGGACCACTACCCCGTGGTACTCACGGCCGTGTTCTGACATGACCGGCGGCGCGCGGCGGCATAGAGAGTCGCACGCACCGAGGCACAGGGTAGCACGCGCACGGCGCAACGGCGCGCAACGAAAAGCCGAACGGCCGGTTTCCACGAAGGAAACCGGCCGTTCGGTTAATGTACGGGGATTCGCAAGACTACTTCGCGAAACCCTTGCCGATGGCGAGGAAATCCTCGGCCTTGAGCGCGGCACCGCCGATCAGACCGCCGTCGACATCCTCCTTGGCGAAGATCTCGGCAGCGTTCGAAGGCTTGCAGCTTCCGCCGTAGAGAATCGGGCACTCGGCAGCTGCCTCGCCGAACTTGGCGGCCAGCACCTCGCGGATGTAGGCGTGAATCTCCTGCGCCTGCTCGGCCGTGGCGGTCTTGCCCGTACCGATGGCCCATACCGGCTCGTAAGCTATGACGAGCGACGCGAACTGCTCGGGAGTGAGGTTGTAGACAACCTCCTCGATCTGAGCCTTAACCACGTCGAAGTGCTTGCCGGCCTCGCGCTCGTCGAGATTCTCGCCCACGCAGTAGATGGGCTTCAGACCGTTGGCATAGGCCTGCTCCATCTTGCGGTTCAGCGTCTCCGAGGTCTCGCCGTAGTACTGGCGGCGCTCAGAGTGGCCCAGAATGACGTACTCGCAACCCAGAGCGGCGATCATCTGCGCCGCAACCTCGCCCGTGTAGGCGCCCTTGGCCTCGGCGGCGCAGTTCTGCGCGCCCACGGCTATGTCGGAACCCTTGACAGCCTCGACTACCTGCGAGAGGTGGGTGAAGGGAGGGCACACGATGAAGTTAACGCACGAGCAAACCTCGCCGCGACCTGCGACCACATTCTTGGCCAGTTCCACGCCCTCGGCGGGCAGGGTGTTCATTTTCCAGTTTCCTGCAACAATCTTCTTTCTCATAATTTTCGGTAAATATTTGAATTATTACTTAACATGATTCCTTTTCCGTGTGCAAAGATACGCAACTATCTCAAAACTTTGAGACGGCATCCTCATATAATTTTCGCATTTCGCAACTTTTAACGGTATTTCCGGTCAATCCGGCACGATCCGCCCGGTCCGGCATAAAGGCAACTGTCGGTCGTCCGGCCCGGGATGCCGCACCGCGCCTCTCACCTGCGCGCAGGTTTGCCACGCTCCCCTACCCGCCGTCCGCGACCCGCACCTTACAGACTGTTCCGACAAAAAAATCCCTCCCCGGCGATCCGGAGAGGGATTCGGTCCCGCCGCGTATGACGCGGAGCCGCTACTCCTCGCACCAGCGCTTCACATCCTCCATCGAGGGGGCTTTCAGGCCCAGCTTGTTCTTCTTGTTGAAACCGCACAGGTCGTTGAAGAACTTGCCGGCGGGCAGCTTGCGCAGCGAGTCGACGGTGATGTAGCCCATCTTCTGTATGACGGGCACCCACTCGGCCGGAACGCCTATGGCGGTGTACTTCTCCTCGTCGTCGGCCACGGCCTTCTTCTCGGGGCGCATGGTGGGGAAGAACAGCACGTCCTGAATGGTGGTCTGGTTGGTCATGAACATGGTCAGACGGTCGATGCCCATGCCCATGCCCGAGCACGACGGCATGCCGTACTCCAGCGCGCGCACGAAGTCCATGTCGATGAACATGGCCTCGTCGTCGCCCTTCTCCGACAGACGCAGCTGCTCCTGAAAACGCTCCAGCTGGTCGATGGGATCGTTCAGCTCCGAGTAGGCGTTGCACAGCTCCTTGCCGGCCACGAACAGCTCGAAACGCTCGGTGAGGTCGGGATTGTCGCGGTGGCGCTTGC
>CAZFIN010000057.1:0-12293 GCA_964519525.1 uncultured Alistipes sp.
GGCCATCGAGTCGGTGCAGTGGTCGGCGTAGAGTATCACGTTGCCGTTGGAGTGCCGCGCGGCGCGGCCCGCTATCTGCGTGAGCGAGCGGACGTTGCGCAGGAATCCCTCCTTGTCGGCGTCGAGTATGGCCACCAGCCCCACCTCGGGCAGGTCGAGTCCCTCGCGCAGCAGGTTCACGCCTATCAGCACGTCGAACATTCCGGCGCGCAGGTCTTCGAGTATCTGCACGCGCTCCAGCGTGTCGACGTCGGAGTGTATGTAACGGTTGCGTATGCCCATGCGGTCGAAGTATTTCGACAGCTCCTCGGCCATGCGTTTGGTTATGGTCGTTATCAGTATCTTGTCCTCCACCCGCACGCGCCTGTCTATCTCCTCGATCAGGTCGTCTATCTGATTCAGCGTCACTCGCACCTCCAGCGGCGGATCGACGAGTCCCGTTGGACGTATGAGCTGCTCCACCACCACGCCTTCGCTCTTCACCAGCTCGTAGTCGGCGGGCGTGGCGCTGACGTATACGGCAGTACCCACCAGCCCCTCGAACTCCTCGAATTTCAGCGGGCGGTTGTCGCGGGCCGCGGGCAGCCGGAATCCGTACTCCACCAGATTCTCCTTGCGGGCGCGGTCGCCGCCGAACATCGCGTGCACCTGCGGCAGGGTCACGTGGCTCTCGTCGATCACCATCAGGTAGTCTTCGGGGAAATAGTCCAGCAGGCAGAACGGGCGCGTACCCTCGGCGCGGCCGTCGAAGTAGCGCGAGTAGTTCTCTATGCCCGGACAGTAGCCCAGCTCCTTTATCATCTCCAGATCGTACTCCACCCTCTGCTTTATGCGCTGCGCCTCGGTGGGTCGTCCCTCCTTCTCGAAAAACTCTATACGCTTGCCCAAGACGAGGTATATCTGCTGCACGGCCGTGTTTATCCGCTCTTTGGTGGTGACGAACATGTTGGCCGGAAATATTGTTACCGAGTCCAGCGAATCGAACCGCTGGCCGCTTATCGGGTCGATCATCTGTATCGAGTCGATCTCGTTGTCGAAGAACGTCACGCGGTAGCAGTTGTCGCCGAACGCCGTCATTATGTCCACCGTGTCGCCTTTCACGCGGAATGTGGCGGGCGTCATGTCCGCTTCGGTGCGGGTGTACAGCGCCTCCACGAGCCGGTACAGGAAGTGTTTCCAGCTCACCACGTCGCCGACCCTTACGGTTATGGATGTGGCGTGGAAGTCGGCCGGGTTTCCTATGCCGTACAGACACGACACGCTCGACACCACTATCACGTCGCGTCGTCCCGACAGCAGGGCGGCGGTGGCGCTCAGACGCATCTTCTCGATCTCGTCGTTTATCGAGAGATCCTTCTCTATGTACGTGTCCGACGATGGCAGATATGCCTCGGGCTGGTAGTAGTCGTAGTACGACACGAAGTATTCGACGGCGTTGTCGGGAAAAAAGTTCTTGAATTCGCCGTACAGCTGCGCCGCGAGTGTCTTGTTGTGGCTCAGCACCAGCGTGGGGCGGTTGAGTCCTGCGATCACGTTGGCCACGGTAAACGTCTTGCCCGACCCGGTTACGCCGAGCAGGGTGTTGTGCCGCGATCCGCCCGCAATAGAATCGAGCAGCTGCGCGATTGCCTCGGGCTGGTCCCCCGTAGGCGAATATTCCGATGCGAGTTTGAAATCCATGCGACAAAGATAACCTTTATTTCCGAATAGTCGCCGGCGTCCGCCCGCAAAATCGCCCGTTTGCCGCCGCTGTCCGTCCGCGGCATCATTCCGCCCGGCAGGCTGGCTGTGCGGCGACATATTTTTGGAATTCGTTTTACGAGATTCTGAATTATTGCGTATCTTTGCAAGATATGATCGACCGCGCTACCATAGACCGGATCTACGCCGCCGCCAACATCGTCGATATCGTCGGCGATTACGTCACGCTTAAGAAAAAAGGCGTGAACTATCAGGCGTGCTGTCCGTTCCACAACGAGAAGACCCCTTCGTTCGTGGTCTCCCCGTCGAAGGGCATGTTCAAGTGCTTCGGCTGCGGCAAGGGCGGCAATGCCGTCACCTTCATCATGGAGCACGAGAGCGTGAGCTATCCCGAGGCCCTGCGCATGGTGGCCAAGCGCTACGGCATCGAGGTCGAGGAACGCGAGATGACCGAGGAGGATGTGCGCCGCAACAACAACCGCGAGAGCATGTTCGCCCTGAACGGCTGGGCGGCCGATTACTTCGCCAAGTACCTCATGGGGAACCCCGAGGGCAAGAGCGTGGGGCTGAGTTATTTCGCGCAGAAACGCGGCTTCTCGGAGGCCACCGTCCGCAAGTTCGGACTCGGATTCTGCTCGGCCCGCGGCGATGCGCTTGTGCAGGCGGCTCTGGCGGCCGGCTACCGGGAGGAGTTCCTCGTCTCGACGGGTCTTGCCATCAGGCGCGAGAGCGACGGGCGTCTGTACGACCGTTTCCGCGACCGCGTGATGTTCCCCGTGCACAACATCTCGGGCCGCGTGGTGGCCTTCGGCGGCCGCACGCTGCGCACCGACAAGTCGGTGGCCAAGTACCAGAACTCGCCCGAGAGCGAGATATACAGCAAGAAACGCGAGCTCTACGGCCTCTATTTCGCCAAGAAGGCGATCCAGCAGCAGGATTTCGCCATCATGGTCGAGGGCTACACCGACGTCATATCGATGCACCAGTCGGGTGTCGAGAATGTGGTGGCCTCGTCGGGCACCTCGCTTACGACCGAGCAGATACAGCTGCTGCACCGCTTCACGCGCAACATCACGGTGATATACGACGGCGATTCGGCCGGCATACACGCGTCGCTGCGCGGAATCGACATGATACTGAAGGAGGGCATGAACGTGCGGGTGGTGCTACTTCCGCCCGAGCACGATCCCGATTCGTTCGCCCGTGCGCATACGGCCGGGGAGGTGCACGCCTATGTGCGCGAGAACGAGGAGGATTTCCTCACTTTCAAGGCCAAGCTGATGCTTCGCGAGGCCGGCACCGATCCCATCAGGCGTTCGGAGGTCATAAGCGACATGGTGCGGTCGATCGTGCAGATACCCGATTCCATCCAGCGTTCGGTGTTCACCAAGGAGTGCGCCCGCATAATGGATGTCGACGAGAACGTGCTCATAGCCGAGGTGGCCCGCAAGCGCGCCACGCAGTCGGGCGACCGCGAGACGGGCGAGTTCATCCGCCGCCAGCAGGCCGCCATGCGCCGCGGACAGATGCCGGATGCGGAGCCGGCCGGGACGGACCCGGGGCGCGATCTCACCAGACCGGCGGTTGCCGGCAGCAGCGTCGACGCGCTGGAGTGCGAGATCGTGAAGTACCTGCTCAAGTCGGGCCACAAGAGTTTCGAGGTTATGGAGGGGCGCACGTCGGTGGCGATAAACGTGGCTGACGAGATCTTCCAGAATCTGGATGCCGACGACATATCGTTCACCAATCCGGTCTACGACAAGATCCTTGCGGCCTACCGCGAGAGGTGGCGTGAGCTGGGGATCGGTGTCGAGGTGCCGCCGCAGGTGTTCGTCAACCATCCCGATCCCGAGGTGTGCAACACGGCCGTCGATCTGATGACCTCGGACGACAACTATGTGCCGAGCGAGATATGGCGCCGCATGGATGTGCATGTCGAGAGCGAGAGCGAGATACTGGCGGTCGGCGTGCCCAAGGCGATCATGCTCTACCGCTCGAAAGTGGTCGAGCGGATGATAAACGCCCAGCAGGAGCGGCTGAAGGACGAGTCGCTGGGCGAGGAGGAGCAGACCGAGTGCCTGAAGCAGCTCGCGCGGCTCAATCAGGTGAAGCTCGCCATCGCCAAGGAGAGCCAGCGGCTGATCCTTTAGCGCGTAGCGCGGTATCGGGACGCTGTGACGGATGAATGCGTGATTTTGAAAAAAGGGCAGGAACCGGAGGCGTACACGCATCACTGCGCATACCGTGTGCAAACAGAAAATAAACAGAAAGATGTGTAGTAAAACATATCAAAGATAAAAGAATTAGTTACCTTTATCCGGTCCTACCCGTTGCGAAAAAGAGCAAAAACGGTGCCACGAACGGACGCGGCGATAGGTAATTCAGAATACGGGATGAAGATATGGCCGATTACAGGAATATAAACATACGCAACAAGCGTGCTACGTTCGATTACGAGATAATCGAGGAGTACATCGCCGGCGTGGTGCTGGTGGGTACCGAGATCAAGTCGATCCGTCTGGGCAAGGCGTCGCTTACCGACAGTTACTGCTATTTCGACGACGGCGAGCTGTGGATCCGCAACATGAATGTGGCCGAGTACGGCTGGGGAACGTGCAACAACCACGCCCCCAAGCGCGACCGCAAGCTGCTTTTGCAGCGCAAGGAGCTCGACAAGATGCAGCGCGCGCTGCAGGACCGCGGGCTTACCGTCGTGGGGCTCCGGCTGTTCCTCAGCCAGAAGGGCTATGCCAAGGTGGTCGTGGGACTGGCCCGCGGCCGCAAATCCTACGACAAGCGCGAGTATCTGAAGGAGAACGATGCCCGGCGCGAGATGGACAAGGCAATGAAACGATATAAGTGATTATGAAGAGAGTGTTTGTTATAATGTCGCTGCTGGCGTCGCTCGCCGCCGTGTGCGGCTGCTCGCGCGATGCCGCGGGCGGGTTCACGCTGTGGCAGCTGCCGTCGCAGGCCGACGATCACGGCAATTCGTATGTCATCCGCACGCCTCACGGCCGTGTTGTGGCCATCGACGGCGGCAAAGGGCCCGAGGCCGACTATCTGCGCGGGTTTCTGGCCGCGCTGGGCAACGAGGTGGATGCGTGGATCGTCACCCATCCCCACTACGATCATGTCGAGGCTATGACCCGGCTGCTGCGCGACCGTCAGGGGCTGTCGGTGCACAAGGTCCTCGAGTCGCGTTTCACGCCCGGGATGATCGCCTCCGAGCCCGAGTATGCGCATTGGGCCGACGAGTATTACGCGGCGGTGGATTCTGCCGGCGACATCGAGGTTGTCGACTGCCGTCCCGGCGACGAATTTACGGTCGACGGCGTGCATTTCAGGATCCTGTCGCGGATAAATCCCGAAATCACGACCAACGTCTACAACAATTCGAGCATGGCCGTCCGCGTGTGGGACGACCGCAAGTCGGTGGTGTTTCTCGGCGATCTGGGCATCGAGGGCGGCGACAAGTTGCTGGCTTCGGAGTTCCGCGGCGACCTCGACTGCGACTATCTGCAGGTGGCGCATCACGGACAGCGCGGGTGCAGCGAGGAGTTCTACAAAAGCATCAGTTTCCGGGCATGTCTGTGGCCTACCGCCACATGGCTGTACGACAACGATCTGGGCGGAGGCGTGAACACGGCTCATTTCGCCACGTTCGACACCCGCCGCTGGATGGAGGAGAAGGGAGTGGGGGAGCACTACGTGTCGTGCCGCGGACTGTGTAAAATCGACTGAACGGCATGAATGACAGAATAAAAGCCGTATTTTTCGATATCGACGGCACTCTGGTCAGCTTTTCGTCGCACGGGGTCCCCGATTCGACCCGCCGCGCCATCGTGCGGCTGCGCGAGCGCGGCGTGAAGGTTTTCATAGCCACCGGCCGTCTGCTGCGCCACACCGAGGTGGTGAGCGACATCGAGGTCGACGGCTACGTGACCGTCAACGGCGGCTACTGCGTCACCGCCGACGGACGCACCATCTTCGAACGGTCGTTCCCGCGCCGGACGCTCGAACGGGTGTTCGCGCTGGAGGAGAAGTACGGTTTTCAGGCGGCCGTAATGACGCACGAGGACATCTACATCGACCGCATCAGCGAGCGTGTGGCCACGATAGCCGAGATGATACACATCACGCCGCAGGTGGCCGATCTGAAACATGTCGCCGCCACGCAGCCCGTCCTGCAGATGTGTCCCTACGTTGGCGAGGAGCTCGAGCGGGTGATAATGCCCGAGATTCCCGAATGCGTGGGCACGCGGTGGATCGGGACGTTCATGGACATAAACATGCGCGGGACCGACAAGTCGGTCGGCGCGCGCAAGGTGATGGAGTTCTACGGCCTTACGATGGGCGAGGCCATGGCATTCGGCGACGGCGGCAACGACATCCCCGTCGTGCGCGATGCGGCTGTCGGCGTGGCCATGGGCAATGCGTGCGACGAACTGAAGGCCGTGGCCGATTACGTCACGGCCGACGTCGATCACGACGGCATCCGGCTCGCGCTGGAGCACTACGGACTGATTTAAAACATTGGATTGAAACATATGTCACTTATTCTTTGTATCGAAACCGGCACCGACATCTGTTCGGTCGGCATAGCGCGCGACGGCGAGCTGGTGTCGCTGCGCGAGAGCGATGAGGGACGCGACCACGCCAAGAAGGCGGCCGTCTTCGTCGACGAACTTCTGCGCGAAACGGGCGTCACGCCCGACGAACTCGATGCCGTGGCCGTAGGCAAGGGGCCGGGCTCATATACGGGACTGCGCATCGGCGTCTCTTTCGCCAAGGGACTCTGCTACGGACTCGGAATTCCGCTCGTTGCCGTCGGTTCGCTCGACGCTTTGGCCGAAGTGGCCGTCGAGGATTACGAGGCGGGTATCATCGACGTCGGACGCTGGTCCGAGGCGGCGCTGTGCCCCATGGTCGACGCACGCCGCATGGAGGTCTACACCCGTCTGTACGACTCGGCGGGACAGCCCCTGTCGGAGGTGTCGGCCGAGATCGTCACGGCCGACAGCTTCGCCGATGTGCGCGGCCGGCAGCCGCTGGTGATCTTCGGCAACGGAGCCGCTAAGTGCCGCGAGGTGCTTCCCGATGCCGTCTATATCAACGTGGTACCCTCGGCGCGTGGTCTGGCGCGATTGGCTCAGGAGCGTCTGTCGGCCGGCATGACCGAGGACATCGCCTACTTCGAACCCTTCTATCTGAAGGATTTCGTGGTCATACCCTCGAAAAAGAGACTGCTCTGATTATGGTTTTCGACAATAGCGAAGTCCGCCGCCGCGACCGCCTTATGACCGAGGACGAGGCCCGCGGCCTGCTGCTCGGCGGCGAATACGGATTTCTGGCCCTGGCATCGGCCGGGGGCGGATACGGTGTTCCGGTTAATTACGCGGTGGACGGCAGCCGGATCTACATACACTGCGCGCCCGAGGGCCGCAAGCTCCGCGCGCTGGAGAACGACGCGCGCGTGACCTTCTGCGTCGTAGGTGCGACACGGGTCGTCCCCGAAAAGTTCACCACGGCATACGGGTCGGTCATGGTGCGCGGCCGTGCGAGGGTGGTGACCTCGGACGACGAGCGGCGCCGTGCGCTGCAACTCATCGTGGCCAAATACTCTCCCGGGTATGCCGGAATAGGCATGACGTATATTGATAAATCGTTCGCCCGCACGGCCGTCATCGCCATCGACGCCGAGTCGTTCTCGGGCAAGACCAAGCGGTTGTAGTCCGTCGTCTCCGGACATCAGGCGGCGTGTCGCATACGTCGCGGCATGTTTTTCACGGCAGCAGGTCGGCGAGCGGTATGGCTTGGAAAGTCATGTGCGCCTGCGAACTCTCGTAGAGTATTCCCACCGTCCGGTCGTCTATCATCGTGAGGCACGAATAGCCCCATCCGTCCTCCGCATCCAGCAGCACGCTGTTCCCGGCAGGCCATGTCATACCTCCGTCGAAGCTGATCTTCACCGTTATGTCGCGGCGCGCACGGTCGTTGTCGGGATTCGAGAACAGCAGTATGTCGCGGCCCGCGATGTTGTCCGCGGCCGGTACCGCTATCAGGCTGGCCATGCACACCGGCTCGCGCAGTGCCGAGCGCGACGAGGGGTGCTCCGTCCACGTGCGGCCCATGTCTTTCGTGACGGCTACGGCACGGCTGCCGCCGCGGTTGTCGCGCATGTTGAGCATCAGTTCTCCCGAAGGCAGCTGCGCCACCTGCGCCTCGGTGGTGTTGGGGCGCGCGCCTTCGTGCAGATGCCAGTTCGCGCCGTGGTCGTCGCTGTATATCAGACACGAGTGGGGCATGCGTTCGGCGTCGATGTACTGCGCCGCGAACACTATCGTGCCGTCGGCTGTCGAGATGCCGCGTCCGGGACCTTGCAGCAGGAAGTTCCACTCGGGACGCTTCACCTGCCGCGTGACGTTTACGGGCTGCGACCACGTGCGGCCGTCGTCGTCGCTGTATGCCATGACGAGCTGGCCGGTCGTCGCGGCATCCATTCCGCTCATCGACGAGTGCCATGCCATGCGGTTGCCCATGCCGTGGCACCACGCGGCCGCGATCCATGTCCGGCGCGTGACCGGATCGTACAGTATGGCCGGATCGCCCACTCCGTTCTGCGCCGCCGGCAGTCCGCCGTGCTCGCCGAAGTGCAGCGGCAGCCGCATACGTTCCCACGTGCGTCCGCCGTCGGTGCTGCGGCTCAATCCTATGTCGATGCGCTCCTGAAGATCCTTCGACGAGTTGTAACGCACGTCGTAGACGGCCAGCAACGTGCCGCGCGACGTGGTTACGAGTCCGGGTATGCGGAATGCCGCCGCACCGTCGTCGCCGGCATGGCGTACTCCGACTGCCATGCGCCGCAGGGCGGGCACGTCGCCGATGAACTCGGGCCGCAGGGTCCTGCCGTCGACCGTCACCGATACGAGCGAGGCCGCCAGCTTGTGTGTGAGCGGGGTGTCGCGCTTCATCTCGACACTCACCCAGAAATAGTTTATGCCGCGGAACAGCCCGGTCGCGGCATCCAGCGTCACGTGTTCCGCTCCGCTGCGCTTGGCCTTGAGTATGCTGTACGACGGTTCCGCCTCGCGTGCGCCGTCGGGTATGTAGCGCGTGGCCGCTAGTTTGTCGGCCGCCACATTTACGGCGTCGGTGCCGGCGTAGTAGAGTTTCACCGACCGGACGTACCGCGGCGAATCGTCGCCTATCCGTATGTCCGCGCGCTCGAACGAGCCTCCGTCGGGCGCGTCTATCCTGATCTTGAATAGCAGGTTGTCCTTCCGGTTCAGCATGACCGGCGTCTGTGCGGCTCCGGCGACGATGCGCATGTGCGGGGCCGGCTCCTGTGCCGCCGCACGGCGAAGCGGTGTGATTGCCGTGATGACGAGTGCCGCGACAAGCATCGTGATTCGTGTAGCATAGGGTTTCATAAGCTGGGTATGCAATGTTAGGTTAGTCTGTGCAGGTCTGTTTCTCGGCGAGCAGTTCGCGTGCCCGCGCCACTATCGTGTCGAGATAGCCGGTGTCGTACTCCGCGGCCGAGAGCACGATCGTTCCGTCGCGGTCTATCAGGAAACTGCGCGGTACGTATCGCGTGGCATACATGTTATATATGCTTCTGTCGGGGTCGAGTCCGACGGGAAATCCGTATCCGTTCTGCCGGCAGAACTGCTCCACGGTCTCGCGGCTCATGCCGCGCGATACGGGCAGGTAGGTGAACTCGCAGCCGTCGAGCCGGTCGATTACGCGCTCCTGCACGACGGCCATCTCGGCACGGCACATCGAACACTCCGGGCTCCAGAACGTGAGCAGTACCACGCGGCCGCGCAACTCCGAGATGGTCACGTCGCTGCCGTCGAGCATCTCCGCCGTAAAGTCGGGCGCCTTCTCCCCGACGCTCACTATCGTTGTGCGTTCGGCCGTCGCCGTGTCTTCGCCTATGCACGCCGTCAGCAGCAGCGCGGCCGCGGCGGCTATGCAACGCATTATGCGTGTGTGTGCGTGTGTGTTCATGGTTCGGTGTGTTCAAGCCGGGTGTGCAATCTCCGTACCGCGGCCCGTGTGCGGCCGCTTCACTACAAAGATACGGATAAATATCGGTATGGCCCGGCCTGCGGGACATAAAACAGCGGTCCCCGCTCGAAAAAAGCGGGGACCGTTCGTCAGGCAGTCACGACCGGACAGCCTTGCCTGCTACTTTTCGGGGCGCATTACGACCTTGGTTATGTTGCCGTCCTTGAGCATCTTGCCCATCAGGGCCTTCACGTCGTCGGCGGTCACGCCGCTTATCGCGGCCTCGTAATCCTTCGGGTAGTCGATCTTGTGATCGTACCACTGCGCTATGGCCTGCGACCACCACGAGTTCTGCTCCATCATCTTCTTGAGGTTCTTGAGCTGATACTCGCGGGTCTTGTCCATATCCTCGGCCAGCGGACCCTCCTCGGCTATCTTCTCGATCTCGGCCATTACGATGTCGCACAGCTCGTCGGCCATCTCGTCATTGGTGTCGAACGAGATCTGCATGATGTACGAGTCGGTGGGCTGGTCCTGAACCGAGCCGTTTACCGACACGCCGTAGGTTCCGCCCTTCTCCTCGCGTATCGACTGAAGGTAGCGGTTGCCGAGCGCCTGCGTGAGGTAGGTCATGGTCATGCGGTTCTTGAGGTTGTAGCCGATGTCGCCGGTGAATGCGTAGAACACCGATACCTTGGGCTGCTCCATCTTGGCCGTGAAGCCGTTGTCGACCTTGCCGCTTGCGGTGCGCACTCCGTCGTCGGTGAACTTGTTGGCGCGCTTCTTCGCCGCGGGCAGCGATCCGATGTACTTCTCCACGAGGGGTTTCAGCGTCTGCGGGTCGATGTTGCCGATGATGCGGAACTGGAAGTCGGCCGCGTTCGAGAACAGCGCCTTGTGTATGCCGTCCATCTGCTCCAGCTTCACCGTCGTGAGTATCTCGGGCGTGAGCTGCTGGCGGCGGTAGTTGTCGCCGTACAGGGTCTTGGTTACATTCTGGCTGAATATGAAGTCGGGGTTGCTCAACTGGTTGGCCAGTATCGACTCGTAGCGCTTCATGAGCGTGGCGAAATCATCCTCGCTGAAACGCGGTGCGGTGAACTGCAGGTAGATGAGCTGCAACATGGTCTCCAGATCCTTCAGCGACGACGATCCGCTCACCGAGTGCTTGTACTGTCCCACCGACACGCCTGCCGAGGCCACCTTGCCCGAGAGCTGCTTGCGCAGATCCGAGGCCGAGAACTTCGATATGCCCGACATGCCCATCACCGACGGGAGCATGTTGGCCGAGTAGTAGTTCTCGTCGTCGAACAGGGCCGTTCCGCCGTCCGATATGGCTACGACCTGCACGCGGTCGGCCTCGTATGGCGTCTGCTTCACAACCACATTTATGCCGTTTCCGAGCGTCCACTCCGTCGTGCCGAGGCTCTCGTTTACCGAGGTCTTCTTTACGGGCGAACCCTTCAGCACGACATCATCGCCGATCAGGGGTTCCTTCACCGTGTTGTCCTCGAACGCCTCGACGTCGGCGGCAACCGATGCCTTGAGAATGTCGACCAGCTCCTGCTCCGACGGTATTGCCACGCCCTCCTTCTTGGGCGAGCGTACCATTATCACCGCATTCTTCAGCGGGTCGTAGAGATTCTTCACCGTCTGGTTTATGGCGTCGAGGTTTATCATCTCCGCCAGCTGCTTGTCCAGCTCGTATTCGGTCAGCGCGTCGGGCATTGGCTCGCCCATGCGGAAGTTGTTTATGCAGCGGTTTGCGAACGATTCGTGGCGGCGGTCGTCGCGGCTGTTGTACTGCGTCTCGATGCTCGACAGCAGTTCGTTCTTGGCGCGCTCGTACTCGCCCTCGGTGAATCCGTAACGGCGCATGCGCTCCATCTCGGTGAGCAGGGCCTTGTAACCCTCCGCGATCTTTCCGTCGGCCGTGTTCACCGAGCCGCCCGTGACGTCGAGCGTGGGACATACTCCGAAGTTGCTCACGGGGCTGAACGACGCGCTGAGGAACGGGGCGTCGGGCTTGCGCGATATGTCGTTCAGACGCTCGTTTATCATTATCGATATGTAGCTTGAGATCATGTCCACCATCTCGGCCGCCACCAGTCCCTTGTACTGCTTGGGCATGGCCTGCTGCTTGTACAGTATCTGCAGATACGAACTCTGCATCTCGGGATCGGCGAATATGCTTACGATGGGTTCGTCGTTGTCGGGTACCGTTATCACCTCCTTCTGCGCGGCATCGGCGGCCGGAGCCGGTATGTCGGCCATGAGGGTCTTTATCTTCTGCTCGACGGCATCGACGTCGATGTCGCCCACGACGACTACGGCCTGATAGTCGGGACGGTACCATTTGTTGTAGAACGACTCCAGATCGTCGTGCGAGAAGTTCTTCAGTCCGTCAAGATAACCTATCAGGTTGCGCTCGGCGTATTTGGTTCCGCGGCCCATGGTCTTGAGCATGTCGATGGTCGAGCGCCACGATGCTCCGTCGCGCGTGCGCAGCTCCTCCATGATTACGCCGCGCTCCGAGTCGATCTCCTCGGGCTGCAGCGCTATGAAGTGCGACCAGT
>CAZFIN010000058.1:0-12220 GCA_964519525.1 uncultured Alistipes sp.
ACACCCCGCACGCATCGAGGAGGTGGTAGCCAAGGTGAAGAAGCAGATCGAGGAGGAGATCGTCGAGGTGGGCAAGCGCACCGCCATCGACCTCGGAATACACGGCCTGCACCCCGAACTCATACGTCTGATAGGTAAGATGAAATACCGCTCGTCCTACGGTCAGAACCTCCTGCAACACGCCCGCGAGACGGCCAATCTGGCAGGCATCATGGCCTCGGAGCTGGGTCTGAACCCCAAGTCGGCACGACGCGCCGGTCTGTTGCACGATATCGGCAAGGTGCCCGATGACGAACCGGAACTGCCGCACGCAATAATCGGCATGAAGCTGGCCGAGAAGTACAAGGAGAAGCCCGACGTATGCAACGCCATAGGCGCTCACCACGACGAGGTGGATATGTCGTCGATGATAGCACCCATCATTCAGGTGTGCGACGCCATATCGGGTGCGCGTCCGGGCGCACGCCGCGAGGTGGTGGAGTCGTACATCAAGCGTCTGAAGGAGATGGAGGACATAGCCCTGTCGTACCCGGGCGTGGTGAAGACCTACGCCATACAGGCCGGCCGCGAGCTGCGCGTGATAGTGGGTGCCGACAAGCTGTCGGATCAGGAGTCGGAATCGCTCTCGCACGACATAGCCAAGAAGATTCAGGACGAGATGACCTATCCGGGTCAGGTGAAGATCACCGTGATCCGCGAGACCCGGGCCGTAAGCTACGCCAAGTAGGTCGGGGCCGCGTCACACGCGACAACAAGCGGATGCGCCGGGAATTCGGATTCCGGCGCATCCGCTTTAAGTTCGTCCCATGCCGAACCCCGCCGCACCATAACCGTTATGACGGAATTCATGTCATTTTTGACGGCATCGCCCGATTTTACTCCCGCGACGCCGGGCGAAGTTGCTTTTCAGGATACGAATAGCTACATTTGCAATATCGCTCATCTCATATAATTATGCGCATATTATGAACATATTACGCAAAATGGCCCTCGCCGCCGCAATCGTGACGGCACTCGCCGGCTGCGCGCCGGATGAAATGGAACGCAATTTCCGGACCCCGCCGGCGGAGGTGCAGACGGCCGTCTACTGGTACTGGATCTCGGGCAACATATCGAAGCAGGGCGTCATCGACGATCTGAACGCCATGAAACGCGCCGGCATCAACCGGGCGTTCATCGGCAACATCGGGCAGGACGGACTGTATACCGACCGCAACGTTCAGATGTTCAGCGACGAATGGTGGGACATCCTGCATACGGCACTCAAAACGGCCGCCGGGCTCGACATCGAGATCGGCATATTCAACTCGCCCGGATGGAGCCAGTCGGGAGGCCCGTGGGTACGGCCCGATCAGGCCATGCGCTACCTCGCCTCGGCATTCGCCGTGGTGCAGGGGCCGCATAGCGGCGGCGTGAGGATCGAGGCCCCCGCGCCGGACTTTCAGGACGTGCGCACCATAGCCTTCCCCGCACCGGCCGGATACGCCACGGCCGACGCCACGGTGATCACGCCCGCCCCGACGATAAAGGATATGACCGACCTGCCTGCCGAACAGCAGAACGTAATATATGCCGACTTCGCCGACGCTCCGTTCACGGCCCGCTCGCTCACCATCCACCCCTCGCACCGCGCAATGAACGTCACGGCGCACGTCGAGGCCGAGATCGGCGGCGAGTGGCGGCGCATCGCCGACCAGCATATCGACCGTTCGAATCCCGCCCTGAACGTCGGGTTCGCGCCGTTCGCACCGGCGGCCATATCGTTCCCGGCCACCGATGCGGCGCGGTTCCGTCTGGTGCTCGACCCGTCGGGACAGCCGGGCGGCATCGACCGCATCGAACTGTCGGCCATGCCGCGCATAGCATCGTATGCCGAGAAGACTCTGGCAAAGATGTGTCAGACGCCGCTGCCATACTGGGACCACTACATGTGGCCGGCACAGCCCGAACTGGACGATGCGTCGCAGGCCGTCGACCCCGCCTCGGTAATCGACTTAAGCGACCGCATGGCCGCGGACGGCACCCTTGCATGGGACGCACCCGAGGGCACATGGATCGTCATGCGCACGGGAATGGTCCCCACGGGCGTCACCAACAGTCCCGCCACCCCCGAGGCCACGGGGCCCGAAGTCGACAAGATGAACCGCAGGCACGTCGAGAGCCATTTCGATGCCTTCATCGGCGAGATCCTGCGCCGCATACCCGAACGCGACCGCGCCACATTCAGGGTGGTCGTCGAGGACAGCTACGAGACCGGAGGCCAGAACATCACCGACGACATGCCTGAGATATTCGAGCGGACCTACGGTTACTCCATGCTCCCCTACCTGCCCGCCTACTACGGCTATGTCGTGGGCGACCAACAGCGCAGCGACCGTTTCCTGTGGGATCTGCGCCGGCTCGTCGCCGACCGCATCGCATACGAGTATGTCGGAGGGCTGAAGCAGGTGAGCAACGCCCACGGACTCACCACATGGCTCGAATGCTATGGCCACTGGGGTTTTCCGGGCGAGTTCCTGCAATACGGCGGACAGTCGGACGAGATAGGCGGCGAATTCTGGAGTTCGGGATCGCTGGGCGACATCGAGAACCGCGCCGCCTCGTCATGCGGCCACATATACGGCAAGCGTAGGATCTGGGCCGAGTCCAACACCTCGGGCGGACCATCCTATTCGCGCTCGCCGGTCGACATGAAGCAGCGCACCGACCGCTTCTTCACCGAGGGAATCAACGCCACTCTGCTGCATCTCTACATAGAGCAGGCCGACCCCGACCGCTATCCGGGCATAAACGCATGGTTCGGCAACGAGTTCGACGGCCACAACACGTGGTACACGCACATGGATCTGTTCACCGGCTACCTCAAGCGCTGCAACTACATGCTGCAACAGGGGCTCAACATCGCCGACGTGGCCTACTTCATCGGCGAGGACGCCCCCAAGATGACGGGCGAGCAGTCGCCCGCGCTACCGACCGGCTACCAGTTCGACTACATCAACGCCGAGGTGCTTCAGCTCGGGGCCAACGTCAGCCGCGGCGACATAGTGCTGCCGCACGGAACATCCTACCGCGTGCTGGTGCTGCCTCCGCTCGACAACATGCGTCCGACGCTGCTCGCGAAGATCAGACGCATGGTCGCCGACGGAGCCATCGTCCTCGGCACACCTCCCCGCCGTTCGCCGAGCATGCAGAACTACCCCGCCGCCGACGCCGAGGTGGAATCCATGGCCCGCGAACTGTGGGGCGGATGCTACGACCGACGCGGCTCGAACGCCTACGGCAAGGGGCGGGTCTTCAACGGCTACACACTCGAAGAGCTGTTCGCCGAGACGGGCATCACGCCCGATTTCCGGGCCGAGGAGGGTGCGCCGCTGCTCTATAACCACCGCTCGGCCATAGGGGCCGAGATATATTTCGTGTCGAACCAGAGCGACCGCCCGATCGACAGCACACCCGAGTTTCGCGTCGACAGGTCGCTGCGGCCCGAATTCTGGGACCCGGCCGACGGTTCGGTACGAGCCCTGCCGCAGTTCGAGATCACGGCGGGCGGCATACGCGTGCCACTGCATTTCGACGCCCTCGGCAGCGGATTCATCGTATTCCGCAAAGGCGGAACGAAGACCGGCGCCGGTGAAAACTTCCCGCAGCCGGTCAGCGTCACGCCGCTCGACGGTCCGTGGCACCTGTCGTTCGACGGCAAACTTTCGTCGCCCGCACCGGTGACGCTCGACGCTCCGGCCGATCTGTCGCACAACGAAAACGACGACATACGCTACTTCTCGGGGACGGTGACATACGAAACGGAGTTCGGCATGGACGAAATACCCGCCGGGGGTGTACGTCTCGGTCTGGGCCGCGTGGAGTGCATGGCCAAGGTGTATGTCAACGACAGCTATGCCGGCGGCACATGGTGCGCGCCCTATTCGGTCGACATCACCGGCTGCATCCGCGAGGGACGCAACACACTGCGCGTGGAGGTGGCCAACAAATGGGTGAACCGCATCGTCGGCGACATGCAGCTGCCACCCGAGCAGCGGCGCATATCGCTTATGGTCAATCCCTACGATGCCTCGACACCGCTGCCTCCGTCGGGACTTATCGGCCCCGTGCGCATCGAGACATACGAATGACAGTCAGTCAGCGGCAGCCGGCCTGCTGACTGCGCTTTCCCGCATAACGTTGGACATGGCGGCATCATCCGCCGACAGACGGCTGCAAAACGAAGCGTCCCGGGATTCTGATCCCGGGACGCTTCGCGTTATGTCAGCGCATGCCGCACGAGGCGGCACGCGAAATACTACTTGTTCTCACCCTCGGCAGGAGTCTCGGCGGTGGCAGCGCTCTTAACGTCGAGCAGCTCGACCTTGAACTCCAGAGCCTCGTTCGGACCGATGGGACCCTGTCCATACGAACCGTAGCCCAGATCGGACGGAATCCACAGCGTGATCTGACCGCCCTTGCCCACGAGCTGCATACCCTCGGTCCAGCCCCTGATAACCTGATTCAGACCGAACTCGATAGGCTCGCCGCGCTCGTAAGACGAATCGAACACCGAGCCGTCGCGGAGCTTGCCCTCGTAGTTGACCTTCACGATGTCGGTAGCCTGAGGCTTGATGTCGGCATCGCCTGCGCGGTCGATACGGTAGAGCAGGCCGCTGGCAGTCTTCTGCACGCCGCTCTTGCTCTCCATCTGGGCGAGCCACTTGGCCGAAGCCTCGGCGTTCTGCGCGGGACGCACTACCATGAAGAAGTTCTGTATGTAGTTCATGCCATCGCTGAGCGACACCTTCAGCACGCTGTCGTCGCCGGCATTGCCGTCCTTCATACCCTGAACGAACCAGTAGGTCTGCAGGGGCAGACGGGCCTCGCGCAGATTATTGCCCAAATCGTAACCGTAGGCATACGAAACCTCCTTGCGCTCCTTGTCGTTCTTGAATATGTCGATCTCGGCGGGATCGGGCTGCGTGCTGGTGCTGTCCGCGCCGAACTTGGGAGCCATGAGTTCCTGCATACGCACGGGACGCTCGTTCATGAAGAAGTTCTGCAACACCTCGATAGCCTCCTTGTGCTTCTTGTCCTCCTTGCCGGCGTTGCTCGTCAACGCATCCTCGGCACCGTCGAGCAGGGCCTTCATGTCGAACTTGAGTTCGGGCATGTCGCCTGAAACACCGCGGCCTATGTCGCTGCCGATAGCATATGACAGCGTGTCGAGCTTCGATTTGTCGCCTTTGGTGACGAGCGACGACGAATTTCCGCCGCACGAAACCATCATCGCCGCGAGCATGAGCGCGGCAGCTCCGTAAACAATCTTTTTCATCTTTTCGGTTAATTTATCTGTGTTTGTTTCTGTTTCCCTTCACGCGCCCGGTCAGCGTCTGCGGCCCTTCACCTCGACCACCTCCACTTCGTAGCGCAACATCTCGTTGGGAGCTATCCCCAGTTTTTCGTCGCCTGCCGCGCCGTAGGCCAGCGACGAGGGGAGCCACAGCGTCACGCGTCCGCCCTCGCCCACGAGTTTCACACCCTCCTTGAGTCCCGGCTTCAGCTTGCCGGCCGCAAGACGCAGCGTGTCGCCGCGCGCCGCGGCAGGATCGACCTCCTTGCCGGCCAGCGTCGTGGCGCGGTAGCGGATGGCCACCGTATCGCGGTCGTTGCCTATCGTGTTGTTCATGTCGCCCAATGCCCCGACCTTGTAGGTCAGGCCGCTCGCCGTGCGCACCACATCGCGGTCCGAGGCGGCCAGATCGGCGAGATACTGCTCCTCGTAGTTGCGCACACGCTCGTAGACACCGTAATTCATGTAGGCCAGAAAGAATGTCCGCGCCTCGTCGGCCGTCATCTTCCCATGGCCGCCGAGCACGTCGGCTATGCCGGCCACCACGGCCTCGGGCCGCAGGGTGGAGTCCATGCGCATGATGTTGTAGGCAATGTTCATGCCCACCACATACGACAGCGAGTCGGTCTGATCGGCCATACCGCCGTTTCTGCCGCCGCTACCCGAACATCCGCCGGCAAACAATGCCGAGGCCGCGCAAAGCGCGAGCGCCGAAAGTGTGTGTATCGCAATACGTTTCATTCCATTGTCATTTCCCCTGACCCGCCGGCCGCACCGTAACCGGGCCGTGCGGCATCCCGCAGACGGGGCACAGCCTCGGCGTCGCACCCGACGGCCGGCCGCGCCTCTGCACCGGGTTTATTCGGCAAAGATACTAAAAAATCATTTTTTACATATATTTGCAATGTAATTTACAAGGAAATAACCGTTTCTGTCAGATGAAAATCGTAATCGACAATGCAATACCCTACATCGCAGGGGTTTTGGAACCTTACGCCGAGGTAGTCTACCGCGACGGCGGCAGCTTCACGCCCGACGATGCGGCCGACGCCGACATGCTCGTCATACGCACACGCACACGCTGCGACGCCGCACTGCTCGACGGCAGCCGGGTGAGGACGATAGCCACGGCCACCATAGGCTTCGACCACATAGACACACGCTACTGCGCCGCCCGCGGCATCGAGGTGGTGACGGCACAGGGATGCAACGCCGCCGGAGTGCTGCAATGGGTGGCCGCCGCACTGGCCATGCTCGCCGGCGACGGCATGCGGCCCGAGCGCACGACCCTCGGCATTGTGGGCGTGGGACACGTCGGCTCGCTGGTCGAGCGCTACGCCCGCAGCTGGGGATTCCGCGTGTTGCGCTGCGACCCGCCGCGGGCCGCGCGCGAAGGCGGCGACTTCGTGCCGCTGGAGCGTTTAGTCGGCGAATCCGACATAGTGACACTGCACACACCGCTCGACGCCACTACGCGCCACATGGTCGACGACGCCTTCATCGGAACAATGCGACCCGACGGCGTGCTGCTGAACGCCTCGCGCGGCGAGGTGGCCTCGACGCAGGCCCTGCTCGCCGCACGGCAGCGGCTGTTCATCGACGTGTGGGAGCACGAGCCCGACATCGACCGCGGCCTGCTCGCCAAGGCGGTCGCGGCCACCCCCCACATAGCCGGCTATTCGGCGCAGGGCAAGGCCAATGCCACGGCAGCTGTGGTGGCGGTCGCGGCACGGCGGTTCGGACTGCCGCTCGCGGGATGGTATCCGCCGCAGGTGAAGCCGGCATGCCGCCGCGACATCACGTGGGACGAGATGTGCGGTACGATAAGAGAGTACTGCGATCTGGCCGCGCAGAGCCGCCGCCTGAAGGAGAACCCCGAAGCGTTCGAGCCGATGCGCAACGGCTACGCCTACCGCGAGGAGTATTTTTAATCCCCCGAGCCGCCGCACGCGCCGGAATCTGGCGGCGCGCACGGCGGGTACGTGGTCCGGAATTACCGTAAACGTGCCCGAATCGGCAACGGCACGGGCGAATCCGAACCGCTTTTGCGATTTTATCACTATATTTGCCCGAAGATTGCAGACAGTCCGGACGTAACGAACCGGCCTGACACGAAACGGGTTCGGGCGCGACAGCCGGCCCGCGGCGCAGGTGCCGGACCCGATACGGCGGCATGCGGCCCGTCTGCGACGCACTCTATTAAGGATTATGATTGAATCATTGTTGAAACCCGTGGCCTACCTGACCAGCGCCGATTTCGCTATGCGGCTGTCCGCATGGCGCATGCGCATCATGTCGGGCATGACGGCGGGAAGGTACATTCTGCGCAAGATGTATGCGCCCCCCGTGTCCAACCTCGACCGGATGGTATTCGGAATGAAATTCACGTCGCCGGTGGGTATGGCCGCAGGCTACGACCGCAACGGCGACATGATCGACGCACTGGACGCGACGGGATTCGGATTCGTGGAGATAGGCTCCATAACGCCCCGTCCGCAGGGCGGCTCGCCGCATCCCTACCTGTTCCGCATGAAGGAGGACCGCGCGCTGCTCTACCGCGCGGCCATCGAGAGCGACGGCGTGGAGAAGGTTATAGGCAATCTCAAGCGGCGCCGCGGCTCGACCGTCGTGGGGTGCAGTCTGGCCAAGAACAGCTCGACACCGGCGGACGAGGCTCCGGCCGACTACCTGCGTTCGTTCCGCTCGCTCTACCAGTATGCCGACTATTTCACCGTAAATCTGTGCGACAACACCACGGCTGACAGATACGTGCCCACCGACAAGGCCCGCATCATGGCCATCGTCGAACCCCTGTTCGCGTTCCGCCGCGGACAGAACCAGTACCGCCCCATCCTGCTGAAGATATCGCCCGACCTCACCGACGAACAGATCGACATGGCCACCGACATCATGCTCGAAACGCCCGTCGACGGAATCGTCGCATGCGGAGGCACCACGGGCCGCTACGGACTCGGCAACTCGTCGCGCACGATGCATACGCTCGGACGCACGCCCGGAGCGTTGTGCGGACGTCCGCTGCGCGAGCGGGCGCTGCAGGTGGTGCGCCGCATACATGAGCGGTCGAAAGGCACCTACCCGATCATCGGCTGCGGCGGAGTGTCGACGCCCGACGATGTGCTGGCCATGCTCGACGCCGGAGCCACGCTGGTGCAGATATGCACCGAATTCGTATACGGCGGAGGCAAGTCGCTGCGCAACATACGC
This sequence comes from uncultured Alistipes sp., assembly GCA_964519525.1. Taxonomy (GTDB): domain Bacteria; phylum Bacteroidota; class Bacteroidia; order Bacteroidales; family Rikenellaceae; genus Alistipes. The sequence continues at coordinate 8,561 of CAZFIN010000058.1, forward strand.
ATGGGGCTCGACGAACGCATACGCAAGGCCGAACAGCGTAAAGCCGTGGAGGAGGCAAGGGCCAGACGGCAGGAACAGGACACGCAGAAAACGCAGCCGCAGGACATGCCGGCCGACAGCACGGAGCCGGATGCACAGGCTGAAAACACCACTCAGGAACAATGACGGAAGCAACGATAATAACGATCGGCGACGAGATACTGATAGGTCAGATCGTCGACACCAACTCGGCAAGCATAGCCCGGCATCTGAACGGCGCCGGCATAACCGTGCGCGAGAAGCTGTCGGTGGGCGACAGCGCCGAACGCATAGAGAACGCCGTGCGCGAGGCGCTCGGACGCACGCAGGTGGTGATAATCACCGGCGGACTGGGCCCCACGAAGGACGACATAACCAAATTCACCCTCGCCCGCATGTTCGGCTCGCAGCTGACGGAGAACGCCGGGGTGGCCGCCCACGTGCGCTCGATGCTCGCACGGCGCGGCATCGAGTACAACGGGCTGAACCGCTCGCAGGCCATGGTGCCCGACCGTTGCACGGTGCTGTTCAACCGCCACGGCACGGCCCCGGGCATGTGGTTCGAGGCGGAGAACGGGAGTGTCGCCGTGTCGCTGCCGGGCGTACCGTTCGAGATGGAGCATCTGATGGAGGACGAGGTGATGCCGCGGCTGAAGGAGCGCTTCGCGCTGCGCGCCAACGTACACCGCACGATGATCACGGCCGGCATGGCCGAGTCGGTGCTCGCGGAACGCATAGCCGGATGGGAGGATGCTCTGCCCGTCGGACTCAAGCTGGCCTACCTGCCCTCGCCCAACGTGGTGCGGCTGCGGCTGTCGGCATACGACGCCGGGGACGCCGCCGCGGTGCGCGCCGAGATAGACGCACGGTTCGCCCGGCTCTACGAACTGATACCCGACAACATCGTGGGATTCGAGGATGCCTCGGTGCAGGCACTCGTACACGACCTCATGCGCGCCAATTCGCTGACGCTCGCCGCGGCCGAGAGCTGCACGGGCGGCACCATAGCCTCGCGCTTCACGGCCATGGCCGGAGCGTCGGAATACTTCCTGATGGGCGCCGTGACATACAGCAACGAGGCCAAGCGCGACGTGCTGGGCGTAAACTACGACGACATAATGCGCTGCGGCGCCGTAAGCGAGACCGTGGCCCGTCAGATGGCCGAGGGTGCCCGCCGGGTGTCGGGCGCCGACTACGCCGTGGCCACCACCGGCATAGCCGGTCCGGGGGGAGGCACGCCCGAAAAACCGGTAGGCACGGTGTGGTTCGCCGTGGCCACGCCCACGCGCACCGTGAGCATGATGCGCGACTCGGGCACCGACCGCGGGCAGGTGATAAACCGAGCCTCGGCCTACGCCATACAGATGATATACGAGGAGCTGAAACGCGACCTCGGCAGGAAATAAATTCAGGCAACACCATAATATACGCCAATGTACCATCGTCGCAATGTCGCAGAAAACAGCCCCGGCCGTCGTCCATCAGCGGAGCGGGGCCGCGGTTACGGATTCGCCCCGCCCTTAACGGACGAAGGCCGCTGGCTCCGGATCAGGTACATTAGCGGTGATTTTTCAACAGACATCAAAATTTCATCCCGACAATGATAGTACAATCAATTCTCGACACCGATCTTTACAAGTTTACGACGTCATACGCCTATTTCAAGGCATTCCCTCAGGCCGAGGGCACGTTCGAATTCCGCGACCGCGAACTTACCGAGTACGACGACGACTTCGTCGCCCGTCTGCACGAAGCGTTCGGCGAGCTGTCGCGTCTGGCCCTTACCGACGAGGAGTTCGACTACATGGTGGCCAACTGCCGCTTCATACCGCAGAACTACTTCGAATGGCTGCGCGGGTTCCGCTTCGACCCCTCGCGCATAAGGGTGTGGCTCGACGAGCAGAAGCATCTGCATATCGAGGCCTCTGATTTCATGTACAAGGTGACGTTGTACGAGATCGCCGTGCTGACCATAGTGTCGGCGCTGCGCAACAGCGCCAACCCCATCGACATGGACGATGTGATAGGCCGTCTGCGCCGCAAGGTCGAGCTGTCGAACCGCGAGCAGGTGCTCTTCTCGGACTTCGGCACGCGCCGCCGCTTCTCGTTCGAGGTGCACGAGGCCGTCATGAAGTACATCCGCACCGAGGCCGCCCACTGCGCCGGAACGTCGAACTGCTATCTGGCCATGAAACTCGGCATGAAGATGATAGGCACCTATCCGCACGAGCTGCCCATGTTCATCGCCGCCGTGAACGGCGGTCCGCGTCAGGCCAACTATCTGGCCATGGAGGAGTGGGTCAAGGTCTACGACGGTTATCTGGGCATAGCGCTCACCGACAGTTTCGGATCGGAGGTGTTCTTCAAGAACTTCTCGAAAAAACACGCCTCGCTGTTCGACGGCGTAAGGCAGGACTCGGGCGACCCGCTGCGCTTCATCGACATGGCCACGGCGCGCTACCGCGAGCTCGGCATCGACCCCATGACGAAAACCATCATATTCAGCGACTCGCTCGACTTCCCGCGTGCCGCCGAGATCAAGAAAGCGTGCGAGGGCCGCATACGCTGTTCGTTCGGCATCGGCACCAACATCACCAACGACACGGGCTACAAGCCATGCAACATCGTGATGAAGCTCTCGACCTGCCGCATGAACGACAAGCAGCAGTTGCGCAAATGCGTCAAGCTGTCCGACGTGAAGGGCAAGGCGATGGGCGATCCGGCCGAGGTGGAGCTGTACCGCCGGCTTCTGGAGTAGGAGGATCATGCACGAATACTGAAATCCGCCGCGAGACCCGTTCCTGCGGCGGATTTTCGTGTCCGTGCGGGCACCGCGACACTACGGGCGGCCCGTCCATGCTGACGGCATCACGGAACGGGATCGTACCCGCTGCCGCCCCACGGATGACAACGCGCCAGACGCTTGAGCGTGAGCCAGCCGCCTTTGAGCGGACCGTACTTGCGCAGGGCCTCGACGGCATATTGCGAGCATGTGGGGGTGAAACGGCACGAGGGCGGAGTAAACGGCGAGATGCAGTACTGGTAAAACCGCACCGCAGCGACGAAAGGCAGGGCGCACAAACGCCTAAACGCGCGTGCCGATCTGGTCCAGAATACGTTGCACGGCATTCTCTATGGTTTTATAGCTGTGGCACTCCTTGGTGGAATAGATCATGGCCATGTCGATGTCCGCGCCCTTCGCCGCAAGCGTCGCGCGCAGGGGAGCGCAGTTAAGCCGGTAGGCCTCGCGCATGCGCCGCTTCAGCAGATTGCGGCGGTTGGCGCGCTTGTGGAACTTCTTGGGAACGGAGAACATCACCTCGACGGTACCGTCGCCCGCACATCCCGCACCGTCGGGCACGACGTCGGCGGCACTCTGCGACGGCGCATCGCCGGTAACGTCACCGCATTCCGGCACACCGGGCCGGTCACCGTCGCGGCCGACGAAAAAAACGTAACGGAAAGGATATACGAATCCGCCGCTTCCCTCGCCGAACATCCGGCGGATGGCCTTCATCGAGCGCAGTCGTTCGCTGCGGGGCATGGTAAACGGCATATCGTTGAGGTTCAGAGTCGTGTAAAGCTATTTCTTCTCGGCCGCAGCATGACGCGTGCGGCTCTTCTTGTCCAGTTTGCTCTGCT
>CAZFIN010000059.1:0-12055 GCA_964519525.1 uncultured Alistipes sp.
CTCGGGGTGGTTGTCGGCTATGGCGTTGGCTATCGACTGCAGCAGCATGGTCTTACCGGTCTTGGGCTGGGCCACGATCAGTCCGCGCTGGCCCTTGCCTATGGGCGAGAACAGATCGACCACGCGGTTCGACAGATTGTTGTGCCCCTTGCCCGTGAGGTTGAATTTCTCGCTCGGGAACAGCGGCGTCATGTATTCGAACTGCACGCGGTCGCGTATGTACTCGGGCGACAGGCCGTTGATCTCGTTCACGCGTATGAGCGGGAAATACTTCTCGCCCTCCTTCGGCGGGTGGATCACGCCGCTGATCGTATCGCCGGGCTTGAGGCCGAACAGCTTGATCTGCGACGGCGACACATATATGTCGTCGGGCGAGTTCAGATAGTTGTAGTCGGCCGAACGCAGAAATCCGTATCCGTCGGGCATCACCTCCAGAACGCCTTCGCCTATGATCTCGCCGGCGAAGTACTCCTTGGTCGTATCCTGATGCTGGGCGTAGCCGTGGGCCGACTGTGCCGGATATTGCCGGTACTGCTGATACGACGGCGTGTGCTGGAACGCCGGGGCGTTGTTCTCCTGCGGCTGTCTGGTCTCGTCCTCCGTATTTGCAGCCTCGGCGGCGGCTTTGGCGGCGGCCTCGCGCTCCTCCTGCTCCTTCAGCGCCTTCGGTTTGCGGCCACGGCGCTTGGGCAGCGGCGCATCGTCCACGGCGGCAGGTGCCGGAGTCTCCGCTGCGGGTGCTGCATCCTGCACCTCCGACGGTATTATGCGGGCGTGTTCGGCGGGCGCCTCGCCGGCGGGTTTGTTCTCTTCGATGCGTAGGCTGTTCATACGCGGACGTCTGCCGCGTTTCTTCGTGGCCTCCGCGGGCGCGGTTTCCTGTTCGCTGCCGTGGTTTTCACCGACAACAGCTTCGCCGCCGGCCATCGCTGCCTCGGCTATCTTCTCCGACAGTTCTTTTTTCTTAAGCGTGGTATCGGTTATGCCCAACACCTTGCCTATTTCGCGCAATTCCGCAAGGGTTTTTCCTTCGAGTGTGCTTAAATCCTGCATACTATGATCGTAATTCGTTTATAATTCGCTGATTGCAAAATAATCGAACGATTATTTCATATGACGATGCAAAGATAGTACAAATTTCAGCCCAAGCAAATATGAGCTGCGATATTTTCATGAAAAAAACGGCGGTTTCGCGGCTTCCGGCTGTAATTTTACAGGGTGACGGATATAAAAAGGTCCCGCCTTTGACGGACGGGACCCTGAATCGGGTTATGCCGGACGGCCGTTACTTCATCTTACGCGGCTTGGTGGTCAACTCGCGCATGAAGTATTGCAGTATCTTCTGCCGCTGTTCGGGCGTGGCATCGAGTATGCGGTAGCGTCCTTTCGCATCGGGCTCGAACAGAGTCACACCTTTGCCGACTACGGTCACCTCGCCGCTTTCCGACAGCGTGAACATGTCGGAGTCGGGTTCGCATGCGTAGGCTGCGGCTATGACGTCCCACGTCGGGCGGTCGTAAGGCATCTCGATGTAGACTTTGTAAGCCTCCACCATCGGGTGCGGGCGTCCCCACTCGAAGTCATTGGCGATGCTGCTTCCCGGGTATTCGATCTGCGTGCCGATTGTGTGCGGCGTTATGACCATCGGTACGGGCGACTCGTCGAAGAAGTATTTCGCCGCCTCCAGATCGTTCCATACGTTGTATTCGGCATAGTTCTTTTTCGCGAAATCGCCGGCCATGACCGAGAAGTACTTCACCTTGCGCTCCACCAGCTCGCGGCCCGACAGCTTCGAGTACCGGTCGGGCTTGCTGCGCAGCAGGTCGGCCATGGTGGTGGAGAATCCCACGGTCACGATCACCACCGACTTGTCGGGCTGCGAGGCGAGCAGACGCCGGTACATCTCCACGGCCTCCTCGTATCTGGGATTCTTCGAGCGGGCGAACAGCGGGCGTCCGTCGGTGCCGGTCATGCGGCATACTTTGGTGGCGTAGTCCACGCAATCCATGTCGGTCACGCAGCCGGTGTTGACTCCTATGGGTACCTTCTTGTAGCCGTACCAGCATCGCATGATGTCGATGTATTCCGCGGCGCAGGGGTTGTTCTTGTGCACGCTTATGCCTATGAGGTCGATCACGCCCTGATCCATCTTCTTGAACAGCAGGTCGAGCGCCATTGCGTCGTCGATGTCGTTGCCCATGTCGGTCTCGAAAATCACCGACACCTTGCCTTTGTCCTTGGCGAATGCGGTCGCCGCCGTGCAGACGATAATCGCGCAGACGAGCGATAAAAACTTGAGATTCTTCATATCGTGTTTGTTTTCAGTTGATGCGTCAGTTTCCGCCCGAAACGATTATGAGCGACAATCCGGCGATGAACAGTCCGAACATCAATGCGAGCAGGGCTTTGACCTGCCGGTCGGCTCCCTTGAACTCCTTCCATATGAACACGCCCCATATGGCGGCTATCATCGGCGCGCCCTGACCGAGCGCATACGATATCGCGGCACCCGCCTTTCCGGCCGCTATGTAGCTGAATGCCGTGCCGAGGCACCATATCGCACCGCCGAGCATTCCTACCATATGCGCCGACGCCTTGCCTGCGAAGTAGTCGCCGTAGCCCACGGGTTCGCCGACGAACGGGCGACGCATGACGAGCGTGTTGAATAGGAAATTCGAGAGCAGCACACCGATCGAGAATACGAATATCGCCGAATACGGAGTAAGCATTCCCGCCGTCGGGTTCTCGAAATTGTCAATGTCCATCGCCGCCGCCACGAAACGGTAGAAGAACGACATAAGCACTCCGGCAATCACGGCGAGCACCAGTCCCTTGCGGTTGTCCGCGCTTTTCGCGCCGTTGCTTACGCGACCCGATGCCACGCCGTTGCAGATGACGGCTATGACGATCAGCGCCACACCGAGAAACAGTATGACCGGATCGCCCTTGGGGGCGCCGAGATAGTTTATCAGCACGCCGAGCACGAGCGCGAGTCCCACTCCCAGCGGAAATGCCACGGCGAGTCCGGCGAGCGACACCGATGCCGAAAGCAGTATGTTTGATGCGTTGAATATCACTCCGCCGATAACGACGCTGGCCATATTCGCCGGTGAGGCCTGCGCGAGATCCTCGACGAACGGACGGCCGAGCGTGCCGCAGCTTCCCATGGTCAGGCCGATCGCGGCCGCAAACAATACCATTCCTATTACATAGTCCCAATAGAAGAGTTCGTAACGCCAACTCTTCGATGCGAGTTTCTGCGTATTTCCCCACGATCCCCAGCAGAGCATCGTCACGAAACAAAATGCGACTGCCAGTGCGTAACTGTCTACGATAAACATGATTTCAGGTTTTTATTAGTTGTTTTAGTATTCTTCGGTCTTTCCGCCCGCGTTATTGTGCGGCCGGCGTACATCTTTCCGCATCGAATCCGTCCACCTCGTCGCGTGCGGGCAGCGATGGCTGGGCACCGGCGCGTGTGACCGAGATGGCCGACGCCTTCGTGGCGAATTCGGCGGCCTCGATTACGGTTTTGCCCTCCGACAGAGCCACGCACAAGGCTCCGTTGTATGTATCGCCCGCGGCGGTCGTGTCGACGGCTTTCACGCGATAGGCCGGAATCATCTCGCGTTCCGTCGCGCTCACGTACAGCGAGCCTTTACCGCCCAGCGTCACTATGACGTTCCGCACTCCTTTATTTATAAGCATCCCGGCTGCCGCCTCAGCCTGCCTCTCGTCCTCGACCGGCATTCCGGTTATAATGCCGCATTCGGTTTCGTTCGGGGTCAGCATGTAACACTTCGCCAGCAGGCTGTCGCTCAGTTTCGCGGCGGGAGCGGGATTCAGGACCACCTTTACTCCGGCGTCGAATGCGATTGCCGCCGCATGCTCTATGACGGGCATCGGAATCTCCAGCTGCATCAGCAGGTAGTCGGCGCCGGCGATACGGTCGCGCATCGAATCGACATCGGCCACCGTAAGTTCGTTGTTGGCACCGCCGGCAACGACGATGCAGTTCTCGCCGGCATCGTCCACCGTGATCAGCGCCACGCCCGACGGGGCGCCGGCGTCGCGCAGAATCGTCGACGTGTCGATCCCTTCGGCGGCATATTGTTCTATGGCGCGGTCGCCGAACATGTCGCATCCGACTTTTGCGATGAACGTTACCGGCGAACCCAAGCGGGCGATCGCCACAGCCTGATTCGCGCCCTTGCCTCCTGACGCCATCATGAAATCGCCGCCGAGAACCGTCTCGCCGGGAAGCGGCATTCGCGGCGAACGTATGACCAGATCCGTATTGGAGCTGCCTAAAACGACTATCCTGCCCATTTTGCGCACTGTTGTTTGTTTTTATTTTTGTTACAAAGATGTTTGTGACTGCACAAACGTTTGTGCAAATATATTCCATTTTCTTCTAATCGCAAAGAGGTTTTTTCACTTTTTTTGCACGAAAGCGCTATCTTTGTAAGCGAAAGATTTTGCAAATGGAAAAGAGCACACTTGTCAGTCTGTCGCAGCGCACGGGATTCTCGATCTCGACCGTATCGCGGGCATTGAACGGGCAGGCGGCGAAGTACCGCATAAGTCCCGAGACCGTAGCCGTGATCAAGGCCGAAGCCGAACGCTGCGGCTACACTCCAAGCATCATTGCGAAGAGTCTGCGCACGAAAAGCACCCGCACGATAGGCCTGATCATACCATGTATCGAAAATCCCTATTTCGCCATGGTGTCGTCGGTAGTTATCGCCGAAGCCAAACGCATGGGCTACACCATCATAATCGTCGATTCGACCGATGACCAGTCCGACGAGCAGGACGGGATAAGGTCGCTCGTATCGCGCAAGGTGGACGGCATAATAGCAGTGCCGTGCGGCAGCGATCCTTCGACGCTCGAATCCATAAGCGCGTCGACGCCGGTCGTGCTTATCGACCGCTACTACGAGGGATCCGATCTGCCCTATGTGTGCAGCGACAATTACAGCGGCAGCTACGAGGCTGTCAATTATCTGATAGCCAACGGGCACCGCGATATATTGTGCATTCAGGGCAATGTTCACACATCGCCTACGCTCCATCGCGTGAGAGGTTACGTGGACGCTATGCGGGCTGCGGGACTCGCCGATCGCGCAAACGTTTGCGGAAGCAGTTTTTCGATGGACAACGGTTATCTCGAAACCAAACTCGCACTCAATTCGATCAATGCGCCCACGGCCATATTCGCTTTGAGCAACACGATCCTGCTCGGTGCGATAAAGGCGATCCGCGAGTCGGGATTGCGCATACCGCAGGACATTTCGGTGATTTCATTCGACTATTCTACGCAGCTCGACTTCATCGAGCCTGCCGTCACGCACATAAGCCAGCCGGTAACCAACATCGGCACACTCGCCATAAAGATACTGATGCAGGAGATCTCGGACCGCTCGCGGAAAGCGACGCAGATAAAACTGCCCGTAGAGCTGGTGATCAAGGATTCGGTGAAACGCAGACATTTTGGAGAGTAGTGATAACGACCGTAAATTATTGAGGTAAAATCTCCAATGCTAAGCAAATTACGGATATATATTGACGAAAGTGTGGGAGATGGATGTTTTCAGTCACACTTTAATTATCATGTCTTTTTTATAGGATTCTATCTGTGTAAGCAATTGCGTCAGAAGAAAATTGAGATAGAAGGCATTAATATCATTGAAATTGTGGTAGGAGGAGATCAAACGGATCCTGTCAAGATTATTGATAATCGTAGTGTGATTCATGTTCCATTTGATATTGATTTATATTCATCAAACGATAAATTTGGAAAGTGTTTCTACTATACCAAATTAGTCAAAGAGGCTTTTGATTTGCTTGCGGAAGTACTAAACATACCATATTGCTTATTAATGGATTTAATTAATACACTTCAGCAGGATAATTTTGTATATCGTTGGAAATTCAAAACTATCTCATTGCCATTGAATAACCTTAAAATAAACTTTTATTGCCATTTGACCACAGATGATTTTACTATAACTGTTGAAGTCGATAATCTTAAAGATAAAAGGAATATTTTAAGAGGTCCGGTAATCAGAACAAAACCCGATGAAATCTTTTTCTCCCATATATCCAATAAAATTAAAATAGATGAAGACCGGATTTTTATATCCACAAAATGGGATGTTGATTTGATAATGATAAGCATTAATGACTTACGACAGGGCCGATTAACCATTGAACATTGCAATTCTCCTTATCCTGATGATAAGGAGGCTTCCAATGATTTCTTTATGCTTCAACGAGAATTGAAATATGATAATGATGATTTTATATAGTTAATCCCAATACTTGGGATACAAAAGTTTTTGCCTTGAAAATTTGCGGGTTACAGAGAAAAAGTACAAATAAGGTGCAAAAAAGGCTTTTTTGAGACTCTTTTCACGTTTGTGGCGCAAATAAAAAGGACTTCACACTCCAATGAATGTAAAGTCCGGAATCGTTGTGGAGAATATCGGGCTCGAACCGATGACCTCTTGCATGCCATGCAAACGCTCTAGCCAACTGAGCTAATCCCCCATTAGCGATGCAAATATATGGCACGAAATCGGTTTTTCCAAAAAAATATGGAAAAAACTCGCTTTTGCGGCCTATTTTCCTGCAATTGCGTGAATCACGGGCCGGGAATGATCGGACCGACCGGTTCCGCCAAGGTCTCTTTCGATCCGTGCAGGCAGTAACCGTGCGTCCCGCACGGGACACGCCGCGCCTCCGCATGCCGGTCTTAAGGCCTATGTTTCGCGAGTCTGTCAGCGGCATGCCACAGCGGACCGTTGCCGTGTCCTATTGTCATGCGGCTGCCGGCCTCGATGGCCTTGCTTACATAGCGCTTCGCTTCGCCGACCGCCTCACGCATGTCAAGCCCCTGCGCCAGCAGCGTGGCTATGGCCGAGGAGAGCGTGCATCCCGTTCCGTGCAGATTGCGCGTCGCGATGCGTGCTGCCGAGAATCTGTGTATGGCGCCGGCGTGGCACATCACGTCGCACATCATGCCGCCCGAAAGGTGGCCTCCCTTGATGAGTACCGATGTTTCGTATCGCTCCGCAAGTTCCGCGGCAGCCGTCTCCATCAGTCCGACGGTTCCGATCGGCCGCCGCCACAGCACCTCCGCCTCGCTCATGTTGGGGGTTATGAGCGTGGCGAGGGGGATGAGTTCGTTTTCGAGCACCTCGGTCATCTCGTCCTCTATCAGGCGGTGGCCGCTCGTCGATACCATCACCGGATCGAATACCACGTGTCGCGGGGCGTACTTGCGTATCGCACCGGCTATGGCGTGCACTATCGCGGCGTCGTTCACCATTCCTATCTTCACGGCCTGCGGTTCGATGTCGTCCATCACGGCCGCGATCTGTTCGGCTACCGTTGCCGCCGGTACGGGAAATACCCCGCGCACACCCCCGGTGTTCTGTATGGTGAGTGCCGTTATGGCCGTGGCCGCATATCCGCCCAGTGCCGTCACTGTCTTTATGTCGGCCTGAATGCCCGCTCCGCCCGAAGGATCGGAGCCTGCTATGGAGAGCACCTTGGCCGTGCCGCACCCGTTTCCGGTCCTCGCGAGCAGCTCTTTTATCGTCATTGCGGCTTGCGTGGCGCTGCCGGCGTTCCATATCGCCCCGAGCAGGGCCGCACCGCCGAATCCCATCCGCTCCACCTGCGGCAGGTTGTCAGCCGTGATGCCGCCGAGAGCCGTTACACGGTCGTCTATCGTGCCGTCGGCCTGCGCCGCGGCCAGCTGTTCGGCGGTGAATGCCGAGGCGTAGCCGTGTTTCGATATGCTGTCGAATATCGGACTCAGCGTCACGTACTCGCATTCGTCCTTGTATCGCCGCACCTCGTCCAGCGTGTGGCACGAGCGGCTTATCCGCCCGCTGTAACCGGCCGGAGGCTCGGGGTTGCGGCCGTTGAGGTGTATGCCGCGCAGGGCATAGCGTCCGGCGAGGCTGAAGTGGTCGTGCAGCATTATGCGGCAGTGGAACTCTGTCGGTATCGCGCGCAGCAGCGCCTCGGTCTGTTCCTCGGTGGCCGCGGGTTTGCGCAGGTGCAGAATCGGCAGTCCCGTACGCATCAGGGCCTCGATCCACCCGGGTTCGCCGCTGAATAGGTCGGGCCGTGTTATTACCGTTATCCTCATGGCAGTTCTACCGTTACGCTCTGCATCGTGCGCAGATCTATTGTCCACAGTCTGCCGGCCAGCACCTCGCCGTAGCCGCATATGATCTTCATGGCCTCGCTCGCCTCGACCGCTCCGGTTACGGCCGGAGTCATGCCGACCACTCCCTTGTAAACCTCCATGCGCGCGAGGGCCTGCTCGTCGGGCCACAGGTCGCGGTAGGTGCGCGGCCGGTCGCCGAAGTTGAACACCGACACCTGCCCCTCGAATCCGCATATCGCGCCGTAGACGTATGGAATTCCCGTTTCTGCCGTTATGTCGCCCACGAGGTAGCGGGTGGCGAAGTTGTCGCAGGCGTCGACCACCACGTCGTACCGCGCTATGATTGCGCGGGCGTTATCCGGTGTGAGCCGTTCGGCGTATACTTCCGTGTTCGTGTCGCTGTTCAGCTCGCGCAGCCGCCGTGCGGCAAGCTCGGCCTTGGGTTGTCCGGCGTCACTTTCGGCATAGAGTACCTGCCGTTGCAGATTGCTTATGTCCACACGGTCGTCGTCGACTATGCCTATCGTCCCTACGCCCGCGCCCGCAAGGTATAGCAGAACCGGTGATCCCAGTCCGCCGGCCCCCACCACGAGTACGCGCGCGCGGCGCAGCCGTTCCTGCCCGCGTTCGCCTATCTCGGCCAGCATGGTCTGTCGGTCGTAACGGGTCATGACCTTGCGTTTTTGCGTGTGTCGAACATGTCGAACGATGCGTCCCAGTCCTTCCACACCGGTTCGCGGCCCAGACGTCTGAGCGCCTGCACCACCTCGGCGGCCGTGCGCTCGTCGCTTACGTGGAACTGCTCCAGAGCCTGCGGATAGGTGAAGTATCCGCCCGGTTCGGTCTTGCTTTCGGCCGACATGGTGGTCACGCCGAGCGTGGCCATGTGGTCGCGTATGGATGCCGGTTCGCGGGTCGAGTAGGATATGTCGACGTCGTGGTCGAATATCCGCATGGCGAAGGTCACCTGCGCCAGCTCGCGGTCGCTCATTATGACGTTGGGCTGGAATCCCTCGTTCTCGGCCGGACGCATGCGGGGAAAGTTGACGCTGTATCGTGTGCGCCAGTAGTGCTTCTGCAGATAGCGCAGGTGGCGGGCCATCATCGTCACGTCGGTGCGCCACTCCTCCAGTCCGATGAGAACGCCCATTCCGATCGAGTGTACGCCGGCCTGTCCCATGCGGTCAAATCCGTTGACGCGCCACTCGAACTTCGATTTCATGCCGCGCGGGTGGTAGACGTTGTATCTCTCGTGGTTGTATGTCTCCTGAAAACAGATCACCCCGTTCAGCCCGTGGCGCGTCAGCCGCCCGTACTCCTCGGCCTTCAGCGACATAACCTCGTCCTTCAGATTGCTTAAGTAGGGCTTCGCCAGATCGGGCACGCGGGCCATGTAGTCCACGCCCGCCAGCGCGGGGTTCTCGCCTGTCACGAGAAGCAGATTCTCGAACGGCCCCAGCTTTTTAATCGCCCGGTATTCGTTCTCGATCTCCCCGGGGGTGAGGATGGTGCGTTTCATGGGGTTCGAGATGTGGAATCCGCAGTAGACGCACGAATTCGTGCACGAATTGGTCAGGTACAGCGGGATGAACATGGATATTGTGCGACCGAAACGCTCCTCGGTGTAGCGGCGGCTCAGCCGTGCCATGGTCTCCAGATACGGCATGGCGGCCGGCGATACGAGCGCCATGAAGTCGTCCACCGTGCAGTGCGTCGCCGCGAGTGCGCGTCGCACGTCGGCGTCGGTCTTCGACATTATGGCCTCGGTGGTCTGTTCCCACGATATTTTCTCTAATTGTTCCGAAAACATTTTATTTCACTTTCTTGTTCAACTGTTTCAGTATGCCCCGTCTGACCGAGGCCACGGCCGCGGGCAGACACTCCTCGTCGGCGTTTTCCATGCAGGCGCGCAGTTCGTTCCTCAGTTCATCGTGGCGGCGGCACAGCGAGCAAGCTATTTTGCCGCACAGCGCCCGCGAAGCCGTGCTTATGCGCGGGCGGAACATCTCCTCCAGACAGAAGTCCAGCAGATCGACGTTGATCCGCTCCCCGTCGGGCATTCTGTGCACTATGCTCAGCAGCAGACGCTGTATGCCCGGCCGGCTCTCCGTCATGGCGCGCGCCTCGATTCCGGCGCGGTATCTTGCGAGCAGTTCCGGATTGCGCGACGCCATCTTCTCCAGCGCCCATGCCGCATGCCATGCCACTGTGGTCTGCCTGTCGTCGAGCAGCGCCAGCAGTTCGGCCGTCAGTTCCGGCGAAGCCTCCGCCTCGCCCGCCACGCGGTCTATTGCCGTGCGCCGCATGCCCTTGCCGGCGAGCGCGATGCGCAACGAATCGTCCATCGGTCCGACCTATTTCGCCGTTCCGGTTTCCTCGTCGCCGAACTCGCGGCGTATGTCGCGGCTCAGACGCATGGCGCAGAAGTTGGGTCCGCACATGGTGCAGTATTCGCCGTCGGTGTGGCGGCCGGCATGGAAATACCGCATCGCCAGCTCGGGATCGAGCGACAGATCGAACTGATCCTTCCACCGGAACTCGAATCGCGCCTTGCTCAGAGCGTTGTCGCGCACCTGCGCTCCCGGGTGTCCCTTGGCCAGATCGGCGGCATGGGCCGCTATCTTGTAGGTGACCACGCCCGTGCGCACGTCCTCGCGGTCGGGCAGGGCGAGGTGCTCCTTGGGCGTTACGTAGCAGAGCATGGCCGTGCCGAGCCAGCCTATCTGCGCGGCTCCTATGGCCGATGTTATGTGGTCGTAGCCGGGTGCTATGTCGGTCACGATGGGGCCGAGCGTGTAGAACGGCGCGTCGTGGCACTTCTCGATCTGCCGCTCCATGTTCTCGCGTATCTTGTGCATCGGCACGTGGCCGGGGCCCTCGATGAAGGCCTGCACGTTCTTGTCCCAAGCGCGTCCGACCAGTTCGCCCAGCGTGTCCAGCTCGGCGAACTGCGCCTCGTCATTGGCGTCGGCTATCGAGCCGGGGCGCAGCCCGTCGCCGAGCGACACGGCCACGTCGTACTGCGCCAGTATGTCGCAGATGTCGTCGAAGTGTTCGTATAGGAAGTTCTCGCGGTCGTGTATCAGGCACCACTTGCTCATTATGCTGCCGCCGCGGCTGACTATTCCGCACACGCGCTTGTCGGCCAGATGCACGTTCTTCAGGCGTATGCCGGCGTGTATGGTGAAGTAGTCAACACCCTGCTCGCATTGCTCGACGAGCGTGTCGCGGTAGAGTTCCCACGTGAGATCCTCGACGCGGCCGCCGACCTTCTCCAGCGCCTGATAGATCGGCACCGTGCCCACGGGTACGGGGCAGTTGCGTATGATCCACTCGCGCGTCTCGTGTATGTTGGCGCCCGTCGAGAGGTCCATCAGCGTGTCGCCGCCCCATTTGCAGCTCCACATGGCCTTCTCCACCTCCTCCTCGATGCCCGACGTGGTGGCCGAGTTGCCGATGTTGGTGTTTATCTTCACCAGAAAGTTGCGGCCTATTATCATGGGCTCGGCCTCGGGGTGGTTGATGTTGGCCGGCAGCACGGCGCGCCCCTCGGCTATCTCGCGGCGCACGAATTCGGGCGTGATGTAGGTCTCGATGCCCAGCTGTTCGCAGTTCATGTTCTCGCGTATGGCCACGTACTCCATCTCGGGGGTCACTATGCCGCGGCGGGCGTATGCCATCTGCGTTATCGCGCATCCGTCCTTGGCGCGGTAGGGCAGCGCTATGTGCTCGAACCGCAGGCTGTCGAGCGAGCGGTCGTCGCGGCGCATGCGTCCGTATTCGGATGTGATCTCGGGCAGCCGCTCCACGTCGCCGCGCTCGGCTATACACTCCTCGAGAATGCGGGGCAGACCTTTCTTGAGGTCGACT
>CAZFIN010000060.1:0-11908 GCA_964519525.1 uncultured Alistipes sp.
GCCGAAGGTGTTGGTGCGGGGACGCAGGTAGGCTATGTCGCGCAGGAGCTCCAGCGAGTGGCCCTTCTTCTGCAACGGATAGGTCTCGGGGTCGGCCGTGCCGTATATCTCTATTTTCGAGGCCTGCACCTCCACTCCCTGACCCGACGCGGGCGACTCCACCAGCCGGCCGTCGACGCGTATGCAGGCGCCGGTCGTTATGAGCTTCAGCTTGTTGTCGTCGAAGTTGGCAAGGTCGACCACTATCTGTATGTTGGCTGCGCACGAACCGTCGTTCAGTGCGATGAATGCCACGTTCTTGTTTCCTCGCTTGGTGCGCACCCAGCCCTTCACGGTGATGTCGCTGTCGATGGCGCCCGATTTCAGAATCTCTGCAATTCTCGGAGTTTTCATGTCAAGTTCCTTTCTTTCGTCAAAATTAACTTTCGGCGGCCCGTGCCGCGGCCTTTGCGGCTTGCTGCGGCGCGTGCGCGCTATCAATCCACAAAGGTAGGCAATAATTTGATATTTGTCAAAAAAAAAGTACCTTTGCAAACGGTACTTTGTACCGTCGCTCCCTGCGGCGGCGGGTGCCGGTCTAAATTGCTTTGTTTATGAAACGATTGATTGCTGCGGGGGCGGCCCTGCTTTCCATATTCGCTGCCGATGCCCAGAGTCCGCGCGTGTGGCGCTCGGAGTTCATCACCTACGACAAACGCGAGGACGCCGTTGCCGACCGGCGCACCGAGACTGCGGGATACATGTCATTCAAGCCCCAGCGCGTGGCCATAGCCGGCGGCGAGGCCCGCTTCGTGCAGAAGGTGGAGATCGACGCGGCGATGAACGACTACAACATCTTCTTCCATCTCGAAAACGTCGGCATGGCCTACACCCTGTTCATCAACAACGAGGCCGTGGCCGAGGTCGACGATCCCTACACTCCGGCCGATTTCCTCATCTCGCCCTACATGCGTCAGGGCGTCAACGAGATCATGGTGGGCGTGCGCCCGAGCCGCACGCCGCAGCTGCACGAGAACATCTTCCAGCCCGAATTCGGACAGTTCGAGAACAGCTACATGTTCGTCCAGCGCCGTCTCGCGGTGCGCGATTTCGACATCGTGCTCGAACCCGACACCACGCGGCAGTACGCCAAGCTGAAGCTGGACGTCATCGTGGCCAACGACTTCAATTTCAAGGAGACCATACAGGTCGGCTTCGACATCTACAACCCCAAGGGCAAGCTGATGGAGTACAGCGTGAACGAGCTTGAGGTCGAGGGCCGTTCGACCGACACGCTGCGGTTCAACCCCGACGTCTACCACGCCTACGACTTCAAGTGGGGCGACGGCCAGCCGCCGCTGTACGACGTGATGATATACGTCAAGCGCAACGGCATGCTGTGGGAGTACATACCGCTGAAGATAGGTTTCGGCAAGACCGAGTACCGCGACGGCAAGTTCTACCGCTTCGACAACATCCTGCACGTGCAGCGCAAGGAGCATTTCAACGCGCTCGACGACCGTCAGAAGACCTACGTCGAGATCGAGCAGCTGAAACTGCGCGGCTACAACACCCTCTGCCCCGACTATCCGCAGCCCAAGTGGTTCTACGACATGTGCGACAAGGCCGGCATGTTCGTCATCGACCGCGCCAACATCAATTCGCCCACCAACAGCAACCTGCGCTCGGTGGGCGGCACTCCGGCCAACGATCCGGCGCTTGCGGAGGAGTACCTCACGCGAGTGAAGTCCATGTACTACCGCTCGCGCAACCATTCGTGCGTCATAGGTTTCGCGCTGGGCGGCGCCGACTCTGGCAACGGCTACTGCATGTACAAGGCCTACGAGTGGCTCAAGTCGGTCGAGAAGGAGCGTCCGGTGTTCTACGAGGGCGCCGAGGGCGAGTGGAACACCGATCTGTAATCTGTCGTCAGTCCGCCGCGGACCGGTTGTTGCATGTTGCGGGCGTCGGCCGATGTGCCGCACGGCCGGCCGTGCGGGCGGTCCCGGGCGGAACACTCTAATTTGGTAACATTACGCGATGAACATCGAACTTATCGTTGTCGGCAAGACCGACTCCGCCGAGGTGGAGGCGCTCGTGGCCATGTATGCCAAGCGCGTCAACCGCTACTGCCGTTTCTCGCTCACCACGCTGGCCGACGTGCGCAACACGCGCAACATGGCACCCGCCCGTCAGAAGCAGCTTGAGGGCGAGGCCATCCTGCGCTGTGTCGAGCCGGGCGACTGTCTGGCCGTCATGGACGAGCGCGGCGCCGAATACTCGTCGATGGAGTTTGCCGCATGGATGCAGAAACGCATGTCGAGCGGCGTGAAGCGGCTGGTGATGGTCATCGGAGGCCCCTACGGCTTCTCCGACGAGGTGTATGCCCGCGCCGACCACAAACTGTCGCTCTCGCGCATGACCTTCTCGCACCAGATCGTGCGCGCCATATTCGCCGAACAGCTCTACCGCGCGTTCACCATTCTCAACAACGAACCCTATCATCACGAATGAACTTTCTGCGTACACATATCGCCCTGCTCGTGCGCCGCATGGCACTGCTCTACGCGGTGCTGGCGGCATGCCGCGTGATATTCTGCATCTATAACCGCGATCTCGTCCACCCGCCCTCTACCGCGGGCGAAGTGTCCGATCTGGTGCTCGGGGCGCTGAAGTTCGACACGGTGCCGGTGCTGTACGCCAACGCCGTGTTCATACTGCTGTCGCTCGTGCCGCTGCATCTGCGCGAGCGTGGATGGTGGCGCGGCGTCATGTTCTGGTATTACATGATCGTCAATTCGGTGCTTGCCGTCGCGCTCAATCTGGCCGATGCCGTCTATTTCCGCTATGCGCAGAAACGTTTCACGGCCGACGAACTTTTTTTCGCCGACAACGACAACTCGCTTCAGCTCGTGCTCCGGTTCGCCGCCGAGAACTGGTATATGGTGCTCGCCGGCGCGGCCCTCATAACACTGCTGGCGGTGGGCTACGGCCGCCGGCTGCGGCCCTGTCCGTTGCTGTCGGGCGCATGGTATTACGTTGCCGGCACCGTAGCGCTGCTTGCCGGCGCGGTCCTCTCGCTGGGCGGCATACGCGGCGGCTTCACCAAGATGACACGCCCCATAACGCTGTCCAACGCCACGCTCTACACGGCCGACAATGCCCGCGCCACCATGATCCTCAGCAATCCGTTCTGCCTCCTGCGCACCATCGGCTCGGGCGGCAGGCTGCACTACGAGCGCTATTTCGACGACGACACCCTGCGCTCGGTCTACTCGCCCGTTCACCGTCCGCCGGAGGATGCCGGCGACACCGAGCTTACCGGCCGTAACGTCGTGCTGTTCGTCATGGAGAGTTTCTCGGCCGAACACTCGGCGTTGCTCCGCCCCGATCTCTATCCCGGCGGGCAGAAGGGTTACACGCCGTTCCTCGACTCTCTGATGCGTCAGAGCTACACTTTCCACCGCATGTACGCCAACGGCAAGCGGTCGATTCAGGCGCTGCCCGCGGTGCTGGGTTCCATACCCTCGTTCAAGACGCCGTTCGTCCTCATGCCGCAGTCGATGGGCGCCACGCGGGCCCTGCCCGCCATGCTGAGGGACAAGGGCTATGCGACCATGTTCTTCTGCGGTTCCGACCGCGGCTCGATGGGCTTCGGCGCATATGCGCGCTCGGCGGGCATCGACGGCCTGTACAGCCGCGAGGATTACGAGGCTGCGCACGGCCGAGGCGATTTCGACGGCTACTGGGGCATCTGGGACGAGGAGTTCATGCAGTACATGGGCGAGGTGCTGTCCGCTTCGCCGCAGCCGTTCTTCTCCACTATGTTCACCCTCTCGTCGCACCATCCGTTCGTCGTTCCCGACCGCTACCGCGGCCGGCTGCCCGAGGGCCTCACCGCCAACCACAAGTGCGTGGCCTACGTTGACGGAGCCTTCCGGCGCTTCTTCTCGCGTTTCGAGAACGAGGAGTGGTTCCGCAACACGGTGTTCGTCTTCGTCGCCGACCACGTGTCGAGCGAGAAGTTCTCGGAGGCGTTCCGCCACTCTCCGGCCGACTGTCATATCTTCGGGTTCATCTACGCCCCCGAAAGCTCGCTCTTCGGCGAACACCGTACCGTGGTGTCGCAGATCGACATTATGCCCACCCTTCTGGGGCTTCTGGGCAACCGCGAACCCTACTTCGCGTTCGGGCGCGACATCTTCGGCGAGCATGCGGCGGTGCCTTTCGCCGTCAGCTACGACAACAACATGTTTCAGGCCGTCACCGACCGCTATCTCATACTGTTCGACGAGCACGAGGTGCGCGGCGTTTATGCCGTCGACGACGTGCTGCACCAGCGCAATCTCGCGGGCGAGGTGTCCGCGGACGAGGTCGGGCGTGTGCTTCGGGCCATGATTCAGAGCTATTACACATGTGTCGAAAACAAAAACTATACGGTCGATGATTCCATTCCGACAGATTCGGCTGACTGACAAGCCGGTTATCGACCGCCATCTCGCGGCGGCCGGCATTCCCGGCTGCGATTATACGTTTGCTAACATCTACAGCTGGCAGCACACCTATGGCACCGTGTGGACCGAGTTCGACGGTCTGCTCGCGGTGCGTTTCGACCTCGGCGCCGGGGACTGCCGCGGATACATGCTGCCCGAGGCGGGCGACTATTGCCGCATGCTTCCGCAGCTTGTCGGCGATGCGCGCCGCGACGGCCTGCGCTTCCGCATGGTGAGCATGAGCCGCGGCGGTGTCGATGCGTTCTGCCGGTGGGCCGACGGACATTACGGTCTGGCGGCCGACGGCAGTGCCGTGGTGTGCGATGCCGCGGAGCTGGACGGCTGCGTCCGCCGCGGCGCCGCCGGGTGTTTCGCCGTATGCGACAACCGCGATTACCGCGACTACATCTACTCCGTGGACGATCTGGTCGGCCTCACGGGCCGCAGGTATCAGCCCAAGCGTAACCATGTCAACCGCTTCGAGGCCCTTTACGAATGGACGTTCGACGAGCTTCGCCCCGCCGATTTCGGCGAGTGCATGCGCCTCGAACGTGAGTGGCAGCGGCGCAAGGAGGCATCCGACGCCGGTCACAGACCCGATTACGAGGCCGAGATGTCGGAGGAGCAGCGTGCCATAAGCATGGCTTTCGCGGCGTATGACGAACTGGGGCTTTACGGCGGCGTGCTGCGTGTCGGCGGACGCGTGGTGGCGTTCACCTACGGATCGGAACTCATGCCCGGCGTGTTCTGCACCCACATCGAGAAGGCCGACGCCTCGTTCGAGGGCGTGTTTCCCATGATAAACCGCTGCTTTGCGCGTGCGCTTGCCGCGCGTGGTTACAGCATGGTCAACCGCGAGGAGGATATGGGACTCGCGGGACTGCGGCGTTCGAAGATGTCGTATCACCCCGTGGCCATGCAGGAGAAGATGACGGTGATGGCGCTCACCCTCCGCGAGATCGAATGCCGCGAGCTGTGGCAGCGGGTGTTCGGCGACGAACGCGAGTTCGTCGATCTGTTCCTGTGCGAGGTATACAGACCCGGGAATACGCTTGTACGCTATGGCGACGGGCATGTGGCGGCCATGCTGCACATCGTCGAAATCGAGACGGAATACGGTCCTACGGGCTATCTCTATGCCATTGCCACCGATCCCGCATGGCGCGGCCGCGGACTGGCCTCCGGACTCGTTGCCGAGGCTGTGGAGCTGTTGCGCGGTCGCGGGATGCGCGCCGCCATGCTGATCCCGTCGGAGCCGTCGCTCAAGGAGTTCTACTCGCGCTTCGGATTCGTTGACCGCGGCTACCGGCTCGACTTCTCCGGGGGATTCGACCTCGGCACGGGCGACCCGTCGCTCGATCTGGCCATGGTGCTTGAGATAGAGTAGGCGGCCGCATCGTTTGGCCGGCGACAAAATAACAAGACCGCCCCGGAAGGGACGGTCTTTGTTGTCGGTATGTGCGGTCGCTACATCTTGTAGAACTCCTCCCATCCCTTGCGCGGCGGCGTGCTGGTGAGCATGGCGTCGGCGAAGCGGTTGTTCACTATGCGCTTGGTGTCGCGGTCGAACACGATCTTCGTGTTCAGACGCTGTGCCATCACGCCGAGGCAGAACACCTGACACAGAGGACCGAACACCTCGAACGGCGAGCGGGCCTTCTCCTCGCCCATGCAGGCCAGCAGGAAGTTCTCGTAGTGGTTCGACGGGCTCTTCGGCACCTCGGGCAGCTTGTCGGCCATGGCCTTCGCCTTCGCCTCGGGGATGATCGACAGCGTCGAGCCGTGCGATCCGCCCTTGAATATCATGTCCTTGGCATATATTATCTTGCCCGGGTTGAGCTTTATGGCCTGCGCCTTCTGCCCGTTGATCGTGGGAACGTCGCCGCTCAGCTTCGAGCCGCCGTAACCGTCGGGCAGCTGCGGGAAGTTGTTCAGGCCGTCATACCACGTGATGGCCACGGGCGGCATCTCGCCGCGGCGCGGGAACTTGAAGCGTATGGTCGACGACATGGGGAAGAAGTAGGTGTTCCATCCCTCCAGCTTGAGAGGCTCCACCTCGTAGGGCAGACCCAGATTGAGGAACTCGTGGATGGTGTCGAGGATATGCGCGCCCCAGTCGCCCAGCGCACCCATGCCGAAGTCGTACCAGCTGCGCCAGTTGCCCGGGTGATATTTCGAGTTGAACTCGTGGAACTGCTGCGTGGTGTGCCACAGATCCCAGTCCATGCCGTCGGGCACGGGCTGCGCCTCGGGGTAGCGGCCGATGTTCACATCGTAGCCGTGCCAGCGGCGCGACATGTTCATGTGGGCGTCCACAGCCGTCACGTCCTTGATGATGCCGGCGTCGAGCCACGCCTTGAACTGGAAGTAGTTGGCCTCCGAGTGACCTTGGTTACCGCCCTGCGTCACGAGGTTGGGGTTGCGCTTTGCGGCGTCGATCATGAGCTGGCACTCGTAGAAGGTGCGGCCCATGGGTTTCTCGACGTATACGTGTTTGCCCTGATTCAGCGCGAGCATCACGCAGGGGAAGTGCGAGAAGTCGGGAGTCTCGACCACGACGGCCTCGAACTGGTTGCCCATCTCGTCGAACATCTTGCGGAAGTCGGTGTATATCTTGGCGTTCGGATGTGCCTCGGCCGATTTGCGGCTGCCCTCCGATTTGGGATCCACGTCGCACATGGCCACGATGTTGGCCAGTCCCGTCTTGTCGAACTCGCGCATTACTTCGGCGCCGCGGTTGGCCATGCCGATCCATGCGATGTTGACCTTGCCCAGTTTGGCGAAACGCTCCTTCTTGTCCTGCTCCTGCGGTGTGAATAGTCCGGTTCCCGTTGCGGCCGCCATGCCGCCCATCATCATTCCTGCGGCTGCCATTCCCGATTTTTTCAGAAAATCGCCGCGTGAAATTTTGCTGCTCATAGTTTTTAGGTTTAATCTTTAATTCGTGTTGGATTTTTACGCAAATTTTGCAGTTTAAAGGTAGTGATAATTTCGTAAATCGAACGTGTTTTTCGTGAAAAACTTTTGCTGCGGCACGATTTTTTGCTTCAGCGCCGGCTTTCGGCGGGCCGCAGTCCCGCCCCGCTGCGGCTCGCGAGGCTCCACGTGGCCGCAAAACATCATGTCAGGACACAAACCCCGAGCAGATAATTCCGAAATGAAATTGAACGAAAATTCAATAAAATTGAACTTCGGTTTAATAATGTTAAACATCGGTTTGATTTTATTGAACATCGGCTTAATAAAATTAAAGAGATTCGAAATTTTGTCATTCGGGCCGGACCCGCTCGTCCGGATGTAAAAAAAGCAGTATTTCCGCTCCGGGCGGAAATACTGCGGCTGTTGCTTCGCGCAATGCGCGCCGTTAGTCTGTCAGCGCTGCGGCGAGCTGTTCGAACTGCGCCTCGGTGTCGGCATTCATGACCGAGCGGATGGTGACCGCCGGCTGCACGATCTCGATCTCCTTCATGCCCTCGAAACGTTCGCGCATGAGGCGTGCCGCCATGGGCGCCCAAGTGCCATTCTCGACCAAAGCCACCTTGCGGCGCTGGTAGTTCTTGCTCTTAAGCCGGTTGAGGAACGTGTCGACCGGGGGGAAGAGCCCGCCGTCGTAGGTGGCGCAGGCCACCACCATGCGGTCGTAGCGGAATGCGTCCTCCACGGCCTCGGCCATGTCGTCGCGCGAAAGGTCGCACACCGCCACCTTTCCGGCGCCCTTCTCGCGCAGGATGTCGGCCAGACGGCATGCGGCGGCTGCGGTGTTGCCGTGTATCGACCCGAAGGCAACCAGTATGCCGCGGTCCTCGGGGCGGTAGCTGCTCCACGTGTCGTACTTGCCGATGTAGTAGTCCAGATTATCCTTGAGTATCGGTCCGTGCAGGGGGCATATCATGGCTATGTCGAGCGCCGAGGCCTTCTTGAGCAGCGCCTGCACGTTGGCTCCGTACTTGCCCACGATGTTGAAGTAGTAGCGGCGTGCCTCGCATGCCCAGTCCTCGTCGGCGTCGAGCGCGCCGAACTTGCCGAAGCCGTCGGCCGAGAAGAGTATCTTCTCGCTCTGCTCGTAGGCCACCATGGTCTCGGGCCAGTGCACCATGGGCGCCATGACGAACTGCAGGGTGTGCGTGCCGAGCGGCAGCGTGTCGCCTTCGCCCACAACCACGCGGCGGTCGGCGAAATCGCTACCGAAGAACTGTGCCGTCATGGCGAAGGTCTTGGCGTTGCCGACGATCTTCATTGCGGGGTAGCGGTCCATGACATCGGCTATGAGCGCGGCGTGATCGGGCTCCATGTGCAGCGTCACCAGAAAGTCGGGCGTGCGGCCGGCCAGCGCCGAGTCGAGCCGCTGAAGCCACTCGTCGCCCTTGCAGCGGTCGACGGTGTCCATCACGGCGATCTTCTCGTCGAGTATGACGTAAGAGTTGTAGGACATGCCGTTGGGTACGACGTACTGGCTCTCGAACAGGTCGGTCTCGTGGTCGTCGACTCCTATGTATTTTACGGAGTCGGAAATGATTATGTCTGTCATAACTGTCGTTTTTTGTGTTTCGGACTACAAATATAATACATTAACCCGATTATGGATTTCAATGCGGCGAAATATCGGCGGAGCCTGTGCCGGCCGGCGGCAGCGGGGGTATGATGCGGTGTATAATATATATAGGTGTCATACTATTTTTCGGCGCCTACATATGTGTCATAAAAAAAAACGATAAAAATTTACTACTTTGTGTTGCATAATAGTTCGGAAGTGTTTATATTTGCGCTGTGAAAATAGAAATAAACACTCATATTATGAAAAAGTATCGTTCATTCATTCTTTCGGCGGCGTTGCTTCTTGCGACGGCGTTTACGGTTTCGGCTGCCCGGACGGGCGGCGATGTGCGCGGCCGCGTGGTCGACGGTCGCGGAGCGGCCATAGGTTATGCCACGGTGGTGGCCATGTCGGGCGACCGTCAGGCGGCCGGTACGACGAGCGACGAGCAGGGCCGTTTCGCTATGCGGCTCGCCGGTGGCCAGTACCGCATTATAGTCGAGTTCGTGGGTTACGAAGGCGTGGAGCGCGGCGTGACGGTAGGTACGGACGACGTGGATATGGGCGACGTGGTGCTGGAGGAGGCGTCGACCGAGATAGGCGAGGTGGTCGTGTCGGCGCAGATGATACGCCGCGAAGCCGACCGTTTCGTGGTCGATGTGGCCAACTCGGCAGCGGCCGTGGGCAAGGACGGCACCGAACTCCTGCAGCAGTCGCCGGGCGTGTGGGTCGACGACGACAACATATCGGTGAACGGAGCCAAGGGCACGAAGGTGTACGTAAATGACCGCGAGCTGAAACTCTCGGGCGAGGAGCTGGTGCAGTACATACGCAACCTGCGGGCCGAGGATGTGGCCAAGATAGAGGTGATACCGCAGACGGGTGCCGACCACGACGCCGATTCGTCGGGCGGGGCCATAAAGATCACGCTGCGTCGCCGTCTGGACAACGGTATGATGGGGTCGGTGAGGATGTACACGCAGCACAACGGTTTGGGTTCGAGTTACGATCCCTCGGCGTCGCTGAACTATCACGCGGGACGGTTCGATCTGTCGGCCTCGGGGTGGTACTCCAATTCGGCGCAGAGGTCCGAGGCCGACGAGAACACGGTGTACAACACAACCGACGCGAGGATGACGGCCGCATCGGTCGACCGCAGCGAGGATAACGAGGGCGGCGCGAGCGTGTCGGCCGTAATGGAGATCGACCGGCGTCACAGCGTGGGTGCGTCGTTCGACTACTGGCACAGAAGCTACGACAATGTTACCGACTCGCGTACATCGTACCGGGTTGCCGGCGCCGAGCGCCTGAGCCAGAGCCGTTACGACAATTTCGACGGACGCGACAACTTCTCGGCCACGTTCAATTACATAATGAAGATCGACACGCTGGGATCGACGTTCAAGATCATCGGCGACTACACGCAGCGCAATGCCGGGACGGGCACCGACAACACGTCGCGGATCACGGAGGCGGGCGCGGCGTCGGATTCGCTCTACCTCGACCGTACCAACTCGCTGTTCCGCGTGGCTACCGCCACGGCGGCCGTCGACAAGATACTGTCGCAGCACTGGACCCTGCGTGCGGGTGCCAAATACACCTACAACGAGATAAATGCCGATGCGCGTTACCGCTATCTCGCGGGCGGCGAGTGGGTGCCTTCGGTGGTGGACGACTACGACATAGCCTACACCGAGAACATCGGCGCGGCATACGCCGTGGCGTCGATGAACAGCGGCCGCTGGAGCGTGGTGGCGGGTCTGCGCGGCGAATATACGTTCACCGACGGCAAGGGAGCCGAGATCGACCGTGACTACTTCTCGCTGTTCCCAAATGCCAACGTGTCGTACCGCATCGACAAGGAGGGACGCCACTCGGTGGTGGCGCAGTACTCGCGCACCATATCGCGTCCGGGTTTCTGGAGCCTCACGCCCAACAGACGGCAGGTGTCGGACTACACCTATCAGACCGGAAACCCGATGCTCGACCCGTCGTTCGTGAACACCGTCTCGCTGACGGCCGTGCTGGCCTACAAGTACAGCATGACGCTGAGCGCCAACCTGCAGAACAACGCCATACAGCAGTTGGTGGTGGTCGACGAAAACGATCCACGCATGCTGAACCTCACGTACGAGAACCTGCCCAAACAATATTTCTACGTGCTGTCGGTCAACCTGCCCTTCACGCTCACCAAGTGGTGGGACTGGAACGTGTCGCTGAACGGAATGGCATACCGTCAGCAGCTGAGTGCCGCGGCGCCCGTGACGAACCACACCATGGCGCAGTGGTCGACGCAGATGAGTTTCAAGCTCCCGCTGTCGTTCATCGCCGACGTGGACTACACCGGAATGACGAACATGGTGATGAGCAACGCACGGATCAAGGGGCAGCACCGGATGAACATCACGCTCAAGAAGAGATTCGGCGATGCGTGGACCGTAACCTGCGCGCTGCGAAACATCATACCGCTCCGTGAGGATCTGTCGTTCGAGCAGTCCGACTTCGTGCGGAGCATAACCGTCAGACAGTTCTATTCGGACCTGAACGTGCGCGTGGGCGTGTCGTGGAACTTCAAGAGCGGCAAGGCGTTCCGCACCAAGAGCGTAGAGAGCGGTTCGGCCGGCGAGGCGTCGCGAATGTAGACCGGCTGCGGCCGCCGTGTTGCCCGCCGGATTGTGACTGCCGGCTGCGGCCGCCGGATTGTGATCGGATTGCAGCCTGTTGCGGTTGCGCCGGCGCGGCGGATGATGAAAAAAAGGCCCTAACCAAGCAAAATCATAAAGTAAACTGAGGAGATCCGCTCCGGCGTCTGCAAAGATGTCGGGGCGGGTCCGTTTTCGGGCGGCGTGTTGCGGGGCGTGTTGCGGGGCGTGTTGCGGGGCGTGTTGCGGGGCGTGTTGCG
>CAZFIN010000061.1:0-11664 GCA_964519525.1 uncultured Alistipes sp.
AAAGTGTCGCTCACGGCATACGTGAATTGCGTGTCGGCCGAAACCGACGCCGAACGGCGGACGGCCATGGCGGCGCATGTGGCCTCGGTGCGCCAGCATGTGAACGAGCTCGGCCGCAAGGAGTACCAGCGGCTGATGCAGTCGCCCGATTTCGTCATCATGTTCGTGCCCAACGAGCCGGCCTTTCTGGCCGCGCTGCAGGCCGACAGCGCCATCTGGAGCGACGCCTACGAGAAGAAGGTGATCGTGTCGTCGCCGACCAATCTGTTCGCGCTGCTTAAGCTGGTCGACGACCTGTGGCGCCGCGACGACCAGTCGCGCAATCAGGAGAATATCATAAAGTACGGCGTGGCGCTTTACGAGCAGTTGGTGGCATTCAGCGCAGCGCTCGAAGGCGTGGGGCAGAATCTCGAGCAGGCGCGTGCCAAATACGACGAGGCCTACAAGCGTCTGCACACGGGCAAGAACAACATCGTCCGCACGGGCGAGCGTCTGCGCAAGCTGGGGTTGCCCACTGCGAAACGGCAGTCGCAGCGCCTGCTCGAACAGACCGACGGGCTGGACGACGACGCGGCGGATTCGTTAACGGATAACACGACAGGCGATGGACAGCGATAACGGCATCTTCTGGCAGCGGCTCGACGAACTGCTGGCACGGTCGGAGATAGTGATCGACCGCCCGCGCGGGTCAAGGCATCCGCGTTTCCCCGAGATCGTGTATGAGATCGACTACGGCTATCTCGACGGCACGACCTCGGCCGACGGCGAGGGTGTGGACGTGTGGCTGGGGAGCGATCCCGCCCGCAGGCTCGACGCCGTGATCTGCACCGTGGACATGGACAAGCGCGACGCCGAGATGAAACTCATGGTGGGGTGTACCGTCACGGAGTGCGATTACATCGAGCGGTTCTACAACTCGTGGCCCGACATGGGCGGAATGGTGGTGCGGCGCGTGAGGCGGCCGGACGAAAAATTGTAAACGGTGTCCCGGAATGCGCGTGCCGGCTCCGGCAGTCGCGGCCGCCGGCATGTCGGCGGTCCGGAAAAAGGGAAATTTTTTTTGATTATGATGATATACGGTAAGAAAATTTTTATGTTGGTCGCTCTGCTGTCGATGTCGGTCGTGACATGTGTGGCGTGCGGCGGAACCGGTGCGGCGGCCGAAGGCACGTCGGAGAGCGAGCCGGCGCAGTCGGGTAATCTGAAAAATATCACGGTGGCCATTCCGTTCAGGTGCAATGCCTATGTGACGCCGGCCGAGCCCGGGTCGCGGCGCACACCGTCGTTCGCCGACCGTATAATAGTGAACGATTCGCGCCGCAGCGACGATGCCGCCATGGACGGCCCCGACTGCTGGAAGAAATCGTATTACAAGCAGGAGCCGCACCGCATCTCGTTCTATTTCTACACCTCGCGTTCGGGTGTGCTTCATCTGGGACTGCGCGCGCTGCAGAGCGGTGCCGGCAAATCGAAACTTAAGGTGGCCTGCAACGGGCGGAGCCGCACGGTCGAGATCGGCGGCGGCACGCTCGACGACTATTATGCCGGCAAGTACGAGGTCGCGCAGGCCGGCTATGTGCGTGTGGACATCGAACCCGACGGAACCACCGCCGAGTGTTATCCCTTCATCGACGCGCTTCTGGCCGGCGGCGGAGCCGTGGGCGACCTTACGGACAAACGGGCCGGCGAACTGGTGTTCGTCACGGCGGCCGAGTGCGACAAACAGCTGCCGCACTTCACGCGTCGCGGTCCGTCGAACCATTTCATCTGGGACATGCCCGACGACACGGAGTATTTCTATAACGAGGTGCTCGTCCCCGAGGGCGAGGATGTTCCCGGTGCATATTACATGCTTACGGGCGGCGACGGATTCTACATGGGCATACAGCCCAACACCAAGGGGCGCGACCGCATGGTGCTCTTCTCGGTGTGGGATACCGACACGGAAAAGGGCGACGTGGCCCGGCTGGTGAAGAACGGTGCCGGCGTGAAGTCGAACTCGTACAGCCACGAAGGCTCGGGCATTCAGAACTTCTACTACTACGACTGGGAGGCCGGCCGTACCTATGCCACCTTGGTGCGTGTCAGACCAGAGGTCGACGGCAGCGGAAACCGCACGGGCAATTCGCTGTACACCGGATATTTCCGCGACACGGAGGGCCAGTGGGTATTTCTGGCCGAGATTCTCCGTCCCAATATTTCCACATACTACCGCGGCGCCTATTCGTTCAGCGAGAACTTCCGGCCCGAATACGGCTGGGTGGCGCGCAGCGTCATGTTCCCTTCGCAGTGGATGCGTGACAAGTCGGGCGTATGGCACGAGGTGCTGTCGGCGCGTTTCTCGCACGACGCTACGGCGTCGGGCGGCATGCGGCGCGACTGCGAGGGCGGTGTGAACGAACAGGGATATTTCTATCTGCGCAATATCGGGTATATCGACGAGGCGGTGGCCTACGGCACCCGGTTCACCCGTAAGGCGTCGGGGCAGAATCCGCCCGATGTCGATCTCGATGCGCTGGAGAAGCTGGCGCGGCAGTAGTATGGTCGCGTGCGCGGTCGGATTCCGGCGACGGGCGGCGGCGCGCGGTCAGGCCCCGGACGGCCGATGAAAACGGACCGTAGACAAACAGCAGACTCCCCCGGCAAGCATTTGCCGGGGGAGTCTGCTTACATGTTCCGGCCCGCACGCCGCCGGTCAGGTCACAGCACCTTCTGCATCATTATCTCGTCTATCCAGCCTTCGGGTGTTAGCAGCCAGTCGCGCCGGCGGCCGCAGCGTTCGTATCCGGCGCTTTCGAACAGCCGCAGGCTGGCCTCGTTGTCGGCCGCCACGCCGCACCACAGCTGGTGCAGATGCAGGGTCGCGGCCGCGTAACGTCCGACGGCGGCAAGCGCGTCGGCGGCATATCCGCGTCGGCGGCAGTCGGCGGCGACGAGTATGCCTACTCCGGCCCGCAGGTTCTGCGGATCGAACTCGAAGAGGTCGACCGCACCCACGGCCTTGCCGGCGTTCGCGGCCGGAGAGCCGGGTGCCTCCATGGCCTCTATCACCAGTCGCATCTGGCGGGTGGCGTATATGTCGAATTTCTGCTCCTCGATCAGACGCGAAAGCATATGGCGGGAAAACGGAGCCGTTGTTCCGCTTGCCCGCCATACGCCGGTGTCGTTCTCCCATCCGTACATCGCATCGAGGTCGTCGCACTCCAAGGCCCTGAGCCGGCATACCGTGCCTTCGATGTTCATTGCGGCGGATGGTTTAGAGTCCTATGATCTTGTTGTGTATGAGCATCGCCACGCCGCATGCGCTGGCGTTCTCGCTCAGCTTCGACTGGCGGAACTTGGTGTCCTTGTAGACGAGGTTGAGCGAATATTTGTTCGTCGACGACTTGAGCGGCAGCATTATGTAGTCGCCCGCCTCGGCAAGGTTGCCGCCGACGATCACCGCCTCGGGGTTGAAGGTGTTGATGAGGAACGCCACGGCCTTGCCCAGCTTTTCGCCCACCTCCTCGATAAGTTCGATCGAGAGGTTGTCGTCGTTCTTGGCCGCCGCGATGATGTCGTTGATGTGTATCTGCTCGCCGCGGTCGAACTTGTCGCGCAGGATGGTGTTCACGCCGCTGCGGATGAGCTTGATGATCTTCTCCTCGATGGCTATTCCCGAGACCTCGGTTTCGAGACAGCCCTTCTTGCCGCATGCGCAGATGATCTCGTTGTCGAAGAAGGGTATGTGTCCGAACTCTCCGGCGAATCCGTTCTTGCCGTAGTAGAGCTTGCCGCCGATGACGATGCCGATGGCCACGCCGCGGCCCAGATGGAGGTAGATGATGTCCTGCTCCTCCTTCGAGCGTACCGAGTTGTACTCGGCGTAGCAGCGGGCGCGGGTGTCGTTCTCCAGCAGTACGCGTATCTTCACGCGCTCCTGAATGATGTCGCGCAGCGACTGCTCGCTCGATGTGAAGTACATGTAGCTGCGGCCCGTTTCGGGATTCACGCGGCCCACGATCGACACGCCCAGACCGAGTATCTTGGCGCGGTCGACGCCGCAGGTCTCGATGAAGTTCTCGATGTTGGCGCATATCTTTTCCAGACACTGCTGGCGGTTCTGCAACTCGAACGAATTGTCGGTCACCTCCTTGATGATGTTGTTCTGCAGGTCGGTGATGACGTAGGTCATGTTGTCGCGGCCCACGTTCACGCCGGCGAAGTAGATGGCCGAGTTGGCCAGACCGAACACGTTGGGACGGCGGCCGCCCGGAGTCTCCACCTTGCCCAGATCGACCACTATGTTTTCGGTTATCAGCTCCTGCACGAGTTTGGTTATCGTCGGCACGCTTATGTGCAGCTCCTTGGTGAGTTCCGAGAGGGTCGATTCGCCGTTCACTGCCATGTAAGCGATTATGTTGCGCTTGATGATATTGTTTTTGTGAGTGATGCCCTTGATGCTGTCACTCGCCTTGATGTTGAAGAATTCGGTTAAAGACGACATATTTTTTCTTGCTGAATTATTTTGTTTCCGCAAATGCAAATGTACGCACTTTTGCCGAGACGGCCAACTATTTATTAATTATTTTAACAAATATTGCGAAAAAACGCCGGACGATTATCGTCCGGCGCCTTGTGCGGTCGTTCTCCGTCCTTACATGTTTGCCTTCGATTCCACAGCGGCCTCGGGGTTCACCTTCTTGATGAGTCCCTGAAGCACGTTGCCCGGGCCGAGCTCGGTGAACTCGGTCACGCCGTCGGCCAGCATGTTCCTGACGATCTGCGTCCAGCGCACGGGAGCCGTGAGCTGTGCTATGAGGTTGGCCTTGATCTTCTCGGGATCGGTCTGGGGCTGCGCGTCCACATTCTGATAGATGGGACATACGGGAGTGCGGAATTCGACTTCGGCGATGGCCTGCTCCAGTTCGGCGCGTGCGGCCTCCATCAGGGGCGAGTGGAACGCACCGCCTACGGGCAGACGCAGGGCGCGGCGCGCGCCGGCCTCCTTAAGACGTGCGCATGCGGCATCGACAGCCTCGTCGGCACCCGAAATAACCAGCTGGCCCGGACAGTTGTAGTTGGCGGCTACCACCACTCCGTCGGTCGCGGCGCATGCCTGCTCGACGGCCTCGTCGGCCAGACCGAGTATGGCGGCCATGCCTCCGGGCTGGCTTTCGCAGCACTTCTGCATCGCCATGGCACGCTTCGACACCAGACGCAGTCCGTCCTCGAACGACACGGCGCCCGATACCACCAGCGCCGAGAACTCGCCGAGCGAGTGTCCGGCCACGGCGTCGGGCTCGACACCCAGAACCTTGGCCAGAATGACCGAGTGGAGGAATACGGCGGGCTGGGTCACCTTGGTCTGCTTCAGCTCGTCGGCCGTGCCGCCGAACATGATGTCGGTGATGCGGAATCCGAGGATCTCGTCGGCCTTGTCGAAAAGGGCCTTGGCCGAGGCGTTGTTTTCATATAAGTCTTTTCCCATGCCCGAGAACTGGGCTCCTTGACCGGGAAAAACATAAGCGTGTTTCATAACCGTATAAGTGTTAAATGATTTTATGTCGTGCGGCAAAGTTATAACCTATATCGCAATTTTGCAAATCCGCCCCTTCTTTCCTCCTCCGGCCCGGCGCGTGCGCTCTCCGGCGTCCGTGCACGCCGGGGTATGGCGCTTGCCGCCGGCGGCGACGTGCGGCATGAGGGCTGCCGGCGCGAAACAGGTGATTCCTGATTTTTCCGCCGCGATATTTGCATGATGCGATTTTAATGTATAATTTTGGTACTATGATTCCTTAAAACGTTAAATATCATGAAAAAACTTGTCTTTCTCATTGCGGCGGCATTTTGCACCGGTGTCGCCGTGCAGGCTCAGCAGGCGTTGTGGAGCCGTTCGAATGTGGTGTCGCCTCAGATAAACGGCGACCGCAGCGTGACGTTCCGTCTTTCAGCCCCCGGGGCCGCCAAGGCCGCCGTGGTGGGCGACTTCACCGCGGCCGACGGCAAGGACGTGGGCGGCGGTGATATGAAGCGGGGCGAGAACGGCGTGTGGGAGTTCACCACGCCGCCGCTCATGTCGGAGCTTTACAGTTACAGCTTCGTCGTCGACGGAGTGAAGATCTGCGATCCGTCGAACGTCTACATTAACCGCGACGTGGCGTCGGTGACCAACATCCTTATTGTCGACGGCGACCGCGGCGATATCTACAAGGTGAACGACGTGCCCCACGGCAGCGTCACCCGCTGCTGGTACGACAGCCCGGCTCTTGGCGGCCGTCGCCGCATGACCGTGTATACTCCGGCCGGCTACGAGACCGGCAAGGAGAAATATCCGGTTCTCTACCTGCTGCATGGCGCGGGCGGCGACGAGGAGGCGTGGATGACGCTCGGTCGCACGTCGCAGATCATGGACAATCTGATAGCGGGCGGCGCATGCCGTCCCATGATCGTGGTGATGACCAACGGCAATCCGTGGCAGCAGGCGGCTCCGGGCGAGTCGGCGGCAGGAATGACGCAGCCTGAGATGCGGTACGATCCTTCGCAGCAGTCGTTCGAGGAGGCGTTCGGCGACGTGATGGCCTACGTCGAGAAGAACTACCGTACCGTGAACAGGAAGAGCGCGCGTGCCGTGGCGGGTCTTTCGATGGGCGGAGGCCATTCGTTCAACATCTCGCGCATGTATCCCGACAAGTTCGACTACGTGGGGCTTTTCTCGGCTGCGGTGCGCAGCGTCGAGGATCCGAAGGTGGCGGCGAGTCTGGCCGCGCAGCGCGACAAGGGTTTCAAGCTCTACTGGATCGCGTGCGGAAACACCGATTTCCTCTACGAGGCCAACAAGGGCTACATGAAATACCTCGATTCGATAGGTTTCCCATACACGTACCGCGAGAGCGGCGGCGGCCACATCTGGCGCAACTGGCGTATCTATCTGTCGGAGTTCGCGCCCATGCTGTTCGCGAAATGACAGGGCCGGCGGCTTTCATGCCATGAATAGTGACATTCCCGCTTTTCCGATCGTTTCGATCGCGAAAAGCGGGAATCCCTTTCCTGTACACATTATACCCTTATGTTTCCGCCGTGTTTCCGCTGTCTTGCGGCAGAATCTTGCGGCAATCGTGCGGTTCGCGGACGTCTTTTCCCGTCCGGTCCGTGCGATGAGGCTAACCGGCGATCTCCTCGCCGAACAGCGTCGCCGACGAGCATCCGGTGACGCGCACGCGCACGTAGTCGCCCACGTCGTGCGAGCCCTTGTCGAACACCACCACCTTGTTCTGCGACGTGCGGCCGAACAGCTGGTCGTCGCGGCGTTTCGACGTGCCCTCGACCAGTATCTCGAACTCGCGGCCTATGTCGCGGCGGTTGCTGCGCTCGGAGAGCGTGTTCTGCAACGCTATGATCTCGTTCAGACGGCGGGTCTTCACCTCGTCGGGAATGTCGTCGGGCATGTGCCGCTGGGCGAATGTGCCCGGACGTTCGGAGTATTTGAACATGTAGGCGAACTCGTAGCCCACTTCCTCCATGAGCGACAGCGTATGACGGTGGTCCTCCTCCGTCTCGCCCGAGAATCCGGCTATGATGTCGGTGGTGATGGCGCAGTCGGGCATGTGGCGGCGTATGGCCGCTATGCGGTCGAGATACCATTCGCGCGTGTACTTGCGGTTCATGCGTTGCAGCACCGCGCTCGACCCCGACTGTGCGGGCAGGTGTATGGCGCGGCATATGTTGGGCATCGAGGCCATGGTCTCCAGCAGTCGGTCGCTCATGTCCTTGGGGTGCGAGGTGGCGAAGCGCACGCGCAGCAGGGGCGAGATACCGGCCACGGCCTTGAGCAGGGCCGGGAAGTCGACGTCGCCCGTGCGGTACGAGTTCACGTTCTGTCCCAGAAGCGTCACCTCGCGGTAGCCGTTGTCGAACAGCGACCGCGCCTCGGCGATGACGGTGGCCGCGTCGCGGCTGCGCTCGCGGCCGCGGGTGTAGGGGACCACGCAGTAGGAGCAGAAGTTGTCGCAGCCGCGCATGATGGCGATGAATGCGCTGACGCCGTTGCGGTCGAGACGCACGGGGGCTATCTCGCCGTAGGTCTCCTCCTGCGACAGTATCACGTTGGCGCCCTTGCTGCCGGCCTCGGCCTCGCGCACCAGACGGGGAAGATCGCGGTAGGCGTCGGGGCCGGCCACTATGTCGACCGCGTTGTCGCCTTCGAGCAGACGCTCCTTCAGCCGTTCGGCCATGCAGCCGATGATGCCTACCAGAAGCGACGGCTTGCGTTTGCGGTAGCGGCGCATCTCGTTCAGACGGCCCCATATCCGCTGCTCGGCGTTGTCGCGGATCGAGCAGGTGTTGATGAGTATGATGTCGGCCTGCCCGATGTCGTCGGTGTAGACGTAGCCCTCGCGCTGCATTATGGAGACGACGATCTCGGTGTCGCCCACGTTCATCTGGCAGCCGTAGGTCTCGACGAACAGCTTGCGGCCCGAGCCGGTGAGCGGACGCAGTGTGTTTACGTTTATCATGGTTTCAGTCTTCTTGTTTGCGTTTTTTTTAGTCGGCCAGTATGCTCTCCTTGTCGGGGAAGGGCTTGAATCCCTCGCCGTAGGTGTCGTATGCGTCGGTCACCACGAGGAACGCGTGGGGGTCGATCTCCTTGACCTTGCGCTGCACCTGCGCCACCTCGCGGCGGCTTATCACCAGAAAGATCATCTCCTTGTCGTCCATGCTGTACATGCCCGACGCCTTCAGGTAGGTTGCGCTGCGCTCCATGTCGCCGATGATGTACTCGCGCAGCTGCTCCGAGTGGTTGTCGCTGATGATGAACAGCAGCTTGTCGTATGACGCTCCGTCGATGGTGTAGTCGATCACGCGCGAGGATACGAAGATACATATCAGCGAGTAGAGCGACAGCAGCCAGCCGCCTTCGGCCGTGCCGTCGGAGCCTATTCCGAATCCGATGATGACGAGTCCGGTGAGCACGACGCCCGAATCGGCCAGCATCACGCCATGCGAGAAACGGATGTGAAGATAGCGGTTGAGGATCATGGCCACGATGTCGGTGCCGCCCGAGGTGGCGTTGCTGCGGACGATGAGTCCCAGTCCGGCGCCCATGACCGTGCCGCCGAGTATGCAGGCGAGCATCAGATGCTGCGACAGATCGACGGCTCCGCCCAGAAGCAGCGACGGGTCGAGCGACTGCATCGCTTCGCGCGTGGGGTAGACCAAGGCCGTGATTATGTTCATGAATCCGGGCGTGAGTACCGCCGCGAAGAACGTGCGGCCGCCGAACTGCTTGCCGAACAGCATTATGGCCGTCAGCAGCAGCGGTATGTCGAACATGTAGCCGAATGTTCCCACCTGAACCGCGGGGAATATGTTGTGCAGCACGATGCCCAGTCCGTAGACGCCGCCCGGCACTATGTTGTAGGGGTTGATGAAGAACACGAACGCCGCGGCGACCATGATACATCCGATTACTATCGTAATCATTTCACGCCACCATATCCAGTTGGCGAGCGTCTCCTTTATTGTAAGTTTTACTTTCATGTATTTTGTTTTTCGAATGACAAAGATACGATTAAGCGAGTGCAATGCCAAATTTATTTGAGCATTGCCGAGCGTTAGTATCTAAGGCGAAGCCAAAGTACGATTAAGCGAGTGCAATGCCAAATTTATTTGAGCATTGCCGGGCGTTAGTATCTAAGGCGAAGCCAAAGTACGATTAAGCGAGTGCAATGCCAAATTTATTTGAGCATTGCCGGGCGTTAGTATCTAAGGCGAAGCCGAAGTGCGGCTTGCGGCCGCAAACCCGAAGCGCGGGCATCCGTCGCTGCCTCCGGACCCGGAATAGGGGACAGAATGCGTGCGGAATCACCGCTGCCGGCGCTTTTTCGCAGGCCGTGACCCGCTATTTTTTCGCAAAATGGTGGAAAAGTAAAAAAATATCGTATATTTGTACGGGATTATTTTTTCGACGGAAAGGACGCGCGCGGAACTTTCGCCGGCCGTTTTCCGTATTTGACCTTAATATTTAAGAGAACGATGGGAAGCTGGAGCCTTATAACGTATTACTGTGCCATAACGATGCTTATCATAGCATATTTGCTGGGGTCGATTCCGAGTGCCGTGTGGATCGGCAAGAAATATTACGGAGTCGACATCCGGGAGCATGGCAGCCGGAATGCCGGTACCACCAACATGCTTCGTGTGCTGGGGCGCAGGGCGGCCGTGCCGGTCTTCGTGCTCGATTTCTTCAAGGGATTCGTGGCCGTGGCCGTCATAAGCCTTATACGCTACGATGCCGACATGACGTCGGCGTGGCTCATCAATCTGAAGATTCTGGGTGTGTTCGCCGTGGTGCTGGGACACATCTTTCCGGTGTTCGCCAATTTCAGGGGCGGAAAGGGCGTGGCCACGCTGGTAGGCGCCATAACGGGAATATATCCGCAGATAGTGCTCCTGTGTTTCGCCGCGTGGGTGCTGGTGTTCATGATCTCGCACTATGTGTCGCTGGCCTCGATGACGGCCGGATGCTGCTTCCCGCTGCTGGTGATAATCTACTCGTCGACCGAATGGTCGCGCTACGACGATATGTCGCTGACGTTCATAATCTTCTCGTTCGTGGTGGCCGGGCTGCTCATCTGGTCGCACCGCAAGAACATCGAACGGCTGAAGGCGGGAACGGAATCGAAGATATATATATGGCACAAGCAGGAGAAGTGACGCTCCGCATCTGTGCCGAGAGTGAGGACCCTTACAGAACCCATACCCTAACATGTTGCAGGAGAATCTAATCAGGATGTACGAGGCGAGTTTCCGCCAGAACAGCGCCCTGCCGGCTCTGACCGACTACTTCAGCGGCGAGTCGCTGTCGTACATAGGCATGGCCGGACAGATCGCGCGGCTGCACATCCTGTTCGAACAGGCCGGAATAGCCGGGGGCGACCGTATCGCGCTCATCGGCCGCAACAACGTGCGCTGGTGCGTGACCTACATAGCCGCCATAACATACGGCGCGGTGATAGTCCCCATACTTCAGGACTTCAATCCGGCCGATGTGATGAACATCGTGAACCATTCGGAGAGCCGTCTGCTTTTCGCCGGCGAGAATTTCTGGCAGACGCTCGATGCGGAGCGCATGCCGGCGCTGGAGGGCGCTTTCGATCTGACGGACTTCGGACTCCTGTACGAGCGCGGCGGCACGCATCTGAGCGACATAACGAACGGGCTCGACCGGTCGTTCGGGGCGAAGTATCCCGAGGGGTTCCGTGTCGGGGACATACGTTTCGGCGAGGTGGCGAACGAGCGGATGATACTGCTCAACTACACCTCGGGCACTACGGGATCGTCGAAGGGCGTGATGCTGTCGGTGAACAACCTTACGGGCAATGTGCTTTTCGCCAAGAACTTCCGCAACGCGGTCACCGGCGACATCTATTTCGTGCGCGGCGGGCGCACGCTTTCGTTCCTGCCGCTGGCGCACGCCTACGGATGCGCGTTCGATTTTCTGGCGCAGCTGGCCGTGGGCGGACACATAACGCTGCTGGGACGTATACCGTCGCCCAAGATTCTGGTCGAGGCCATGCGTAACGTGCGGCCGACGATAATATGCAGCGTGCCGCTGGTGCTGGAGAAGCGATTTCCTTGTCCTTGTAGGCGACGGGGTAAAACAGTCAAAAGAAGGACGCCGTA
>CAZFIN010000062.1:0-2287 GCA_964519525.1 uncultured Alistipes sp.
CCGAATACCTTATATATGAAGTGGCTCGACCGGCCGGCCGAGGAGGTGCGCGTGGGCAATGCCTACGGTTTTCTGGACGATTTCACCAAGTGGAATACCCGCACTCCGGGCGGTCATCCCGAGGGATTTATCGAGGCGTTCGCCAACATCTACCGCAACTTCGCATTCACTGTGCGTGCCCGTGCGGCAGGCGAGGAGCCTACGGCGGAGATGCTCGATTTCCCGTCGGTGGAGGACGGCGTGCGCGGCATGCAGTTCGTCGAGACTATGGTTAAGGCCGGTTACGATGCTGAATGCAAGTGGCATAAGTGGGTTGAAAAATAGCTTTTGCCGATCGTTTTTCATGCTTGCGCCATTGTCGGTACCGCGGACGGTTGCTCCCGCGGCGCCGACAAGGCCATCCCCGACGATCGCGGCGGGCGGCTTTGCGGTAATGGAAAACTTTTGATAAAAAAGTATAGATAATGTTTGCCGGTGGCGAAAAAATTTACTACTTTTGACCGGGATATGGCATGATCGGACACTCGGTCGGAGCGGTGCCGGACAGGTTCCTTTGTCCGCTTGCGGCTGCCGAACTTGATCTAACTGGTTGTTATTTTT
Source organism: uncultured Alistipes sp. (assembly GCA_964519525.1). GTDB lineage: Bacteria > Bacteroidota > Bacteroidia > Bacteroidales > Rikenellaceae > Alistipes. The sequence goes on from CAZFIN010000062.1 coordinate 601, forward strand.
TTTGAGATTTAAAAATAATTATGTCGGAATCAGGTAATAGGAAGAAATTTTTACTTGTAGGTTTAGCGGGACTCGTCGCAGGTTTTTCTCTGATGATAGCGCTCAATTCGTTGTGGGTTAAAAGTTCCAAGAACGAGTCGTGCATGATGTGTCATTTCCATCCCGAATCGGACGCGAGCTGGAAACAGTCGGTGCATTACAACAACGGCAGCGGAACTATGACCGAATGTGTCGCATGTCACCTCCCGCCCAAGGGATCGTTCAAGTATGTCAAGGCCAAGATGACCACCGGCATGAAGGATGTTTGGTCGTATCTGACGAAGAATTCCGAGGATGTGGACTGGGACAGCAAGGGTGAGCTGGACTATGCGCGCAAGATCGTCTACAACGAGTCGTGCAAGGCCTGCCACGTGAATCTGTTCCCTTCTGGTCTGTCGGACGAGGGCGTTACGGCGCACCTTTATTATGAGGATAACGAGGCGAAGCTCGACCTTCAGTGCATAAGCTGTCATCTGGACGTAGGCCATTACAATCCCAACTATCAGCATGCCAAGATGGAGGGCCGTCCCGAAACCGGTGGCGGCGAGATCTATGCTGAAGCCACTCCCGTTACGGAGTTCGCCGATTTCGTGGAGACCGTCCCCGGCACTTCGGCCTCGATCAGCATGAAGGCCATCCCCGGCGGCAGCTTTACGATGGGAAGTCCTGAGAAAGAGCCGTTCCGCGGTGCCGACGAATCGCCCCAGCGCAATGTGACCGTTTCGCCATTCTTCATGGCCGAGATGGAGGTTACGTGGGATCAGTTCTGGGCATTCTATGGCGAAACCATGTCGGAGGGACGTACGTCGCCGGAAACGATATATGCCAACAACTCGCGCGAGGATGTGGACGCCGTCAGCGGTCCTACGCCTCCGTTCGGATTCCCCGATCAGGGTTGGGGCATGGGTGACCGTCCGGCCATTACCATGACTCACTATTCGGCTGAGACGTTCTGCCAGTGGCTGTCGCTCAAGACCGGAAAGAAATACCGTCTGCCGACCGAGGCCGAGTGGGAGTATGCCGCCCGTGGCGGAACCTCGACCCCCTATTTCTTCGACGGCAGCCCCAAGAAGTATACCAACGAAGGTTTCTGGAACGGGATGTTCGGTGCCGATACCACTGTCATCAACAGCTATGTCGTGTATGTCAACAACAGCCGTAACCGTACGCAGGAACCGACGAAGATGAAGGCCAATCCGTTTGGACTTAAGAATATGCTGGGCAACGTGATGGAGTACTGCTCGGACTGGTATGCCGAGGATGCCTACTCGAAACTGAAGGACGGCGCGGTCGATCCCAAGGGTCCGGAGTCGGGTACGGAGCATGTCGTGCGCGGCGGTTTCTACGGCGATGACGCTTCGGCGCTGCGCAGTGCGGCACGATCGCATACCGAGCATGACGCATGGCTTAAGACCGATCCGCAGAATCCGAAGAGTATCTGGTGGTATTCGGATATCAAGGGTATAGGATTCCGTGTCGTGTGCGAGGTGCCCGAGGGTGTGGCGGCGAAGTAGCGGACGATTCTTGACGGGAATTGCCGGTGTGAGCCGTAAATGTTTTGAAATGAATGATTTTAATATTAACTCTTATAAACTACTACTATGAGCAAAAATAAACTCAGCAGAAAGGACTTCCTGTCGTACTCTGC
>CAZFIN010000062.1:2297-11502 GCA_964519525.1 uncultured Alistipes sp.
TGTTACGAGCCTCGTCGGTTCGTCGGCGATACTTTCGTCTTGTAAGGAGAACGGTCCTGTCTACACTCCGCTGAAGCAGGCCGGTGAGTATTATGTTCCCGTGCTGAACGACAAGGCCGACGACGGCAAGGAGCTGAAGGCCGGTGTCATCGGTTGCGGCGGCCGCGGTTCGGGCGCTATCGTCAATCTGTTGAATGCAGCCAACGGCATCAAGGTGACCGCTTTGGGCGACACTTTCGCCGATCGTCTGAACGGTCTGCGCAATAACTTGAAGGAGCATCACAATCAGGACGTTCCTGAGGCGAACTGCTTCGTCGGATTCGACGCATACAAGAAGGTTATCGACTCGGGTGTGGATATGGTCGTAATCGCCACTCCTCCCGTGTTCCGTCCCTTGCATTTCCAGTATGCTACGGAGAAGGGCGTTCACTCGTTCCTCGAGAAGCCTATCGCCGTAGACGCCAAGGGTTACCGTATGATTATGGCCACCGCCAAGCAGGCCAAGGCCAAGAACCTGAGTGTGGTTACCGGTACGCAGCGTCACCACCAACGTCCTTACGTGGAGGCATTCCAGAAGATTCAGGAGGGTTACATCGGCGAGATCACTGGTGGTAACGTTTACTGGAATCAGGGTATGCTGTGGTATCGTGACCGCCAGCCCAACTGGACCGATACCGAGTGGATGATCCGCGACTGGGTTAACTGGAAGTGGCTGTCGGGCGATCACATCGTCGAGCAGCATGTGCACAACATCGACGTGTTCCTCTGGATGTCGGGTCTGAAGCCTGTCAAGGCTACCGGTTTCGGTGCGCGTCACCGTCGTGTTACCGGCGATCAGTACGATATGTTCAGCGTCGATTTCGAGATGGAGAACGGTATCCACATGCACTCGATGTGCCGCCAGATCAACGGTTGCAGCAACAACGTCAGCGAGTTCATTCAGGGTACGAAGGGTTCGTGGAGCAGCGAGGGTATTATCAAGGATCTGGCAGGCAATGTCATTTGGCAGTATGACAACGATGCTGCGAAGGAGATGTATCAGCAGCATGATCCTTATACTCTGGAGCATGTCGACTGGGTTAATCACATCCGCAAGGGCGAGGCACATGACGAGGCTACCGAGTGCGCTATCTCATGTCTGGCCGGCGTGATGGGTCGTGAGGCCGCTTATTCGGGCGGAACCGTGACTTGGGACGAGATCAGCCAGTCGCCGCAGGATTATCTGGCAGAGTTCAAGCAGGAGCTCGGCAAGCAGGATATGGACAAGTGCGTTGTAATGGTTCCCGGTAAATAATTACCGCTGATAGCAATAATGTAAAAGAGGGTGGGGCAGGAGCTGTAAAACTCCCTCTCCGCCCTTTTCGTTTATGACCGAATGACCGCAGTAGTCGGTGTCGGAACGTTTTCGATAAGCCGAGCGCAGATGCCGAACGCAGTTCGGACTATGCCGAGGCGAGAAAACGACTGTTGAAAACGGACTAAAAACAAATATATTATGAAACATCTGCTTCACATTTTAACGGTATTGGGCGCATTTGCGCTCCTCGGTTGCGGAAACACCGGCGATTCGAACAGACTGCCGTCCATGGCTGACCTGATGTCCAAAAACAAGACGGAGCTTACGCCCGAAGAGAACAACGCGAAAAAGGCGCTTTTCAATATTATGACGCAGTACATCGCGGCCGATAACGATCAGCTCGTCCTGAACATCTCACGAAAGGATTTCGTCGCCCAAGGGCTGCCCGCGTCCTATTACAGTGCGGTGAAAAAGAATCTGCGTGATACGAATCGGTTCATCAGAAAATCGCTCAAGGAACATCCCGATATGAAATTCAATCTGGAGCAGTTGCATAACGACGCGATAAAAAGCATGATTGAGGTATATCCGGAGTACAACTGAACAGCAATAGCACGATAACGCTCAAGGAGAGACTAATCGTCATCGACGCATACCCGAACACTTCGCGGCCATGCCCGCAAGGTGGCTGAAGCCGAGGGTAGCGTTGCGCTTGCGAGGACTGAAACGACTTCGAAACCTAACGGTTCAATGACTGAAAAATGAAGATGAAACCGAAATACGAATTCATTACCGACCGTATGATGGATGCCGTGGCCGACGAGGCCCGCCGTTCGCCGCGGCTTCGGATGAACCGTAATTTTCACAGTTCGACCGATGAGCCGGTCAACCGTCTTCTGAATGTCATGCACCGTGGCAGCTATCTGCCGGTACACAGGCATCTGTCGCCTGCCCGCACGGAGAGTAGCGTCGTTTTGCGCGGCCGCGTGGGGCTTACGCTCTACGATGATGACGGCAATGTTATGGAGCGCCGCATCGTCGGCACGGCGTCCGGGTGTCATGGTTTCGATATCGAGGCCGGCGTTTGGCACGGACTGGTCGTATTGGAGGACGATACCGTGCTTTTCGAGGTGAAGCAGGGTCCTTATGCCCCTGTCACGCCCGACAACATGGCGCCGTGGTCACCGGCGGTAGAGGATATTGCTGCTGTTCGCAGGTTCATGGACGAAGAGGAAAATGAATTTAAAAAAATAGAGAATTATGGATAGAAAAGAATTTTTGCAGCGTTCGCTGGCCGGTGCGGCCACGCTGGCTGTAGCTGGCGCTCCCATCGAGTTGATGGCTGCGTGCGCACCCAAGAAAGGCGGCAAGGCCGAGCTTCGTCTTTCGTTTCAGGAGGGTATCGCCCCAGGCAAGAGTCTCGACGAGAAGCTCGATTACATGGAGAATCTGGGCGTCGTAGGTTTCGAGCCTCACGGAGGTAATCTGGCCAAGCGTGTGAACGAGATACAGCAGGCGCTGAAGAACCGCAATATCAAGGTTTCGGCTATCTGCGCAGGTTTCGGCGGATTTATACTTGCCGAGGATCCTGCCGTCAAGGCGCAGTTCGACTCTACGATGCGCGAAATCGTGGCCGCAGCCGGTGAGCTGGGTTCTACCGGTGTCATCATGGTTCCCGCTTTCAATGGTCAGAAACCGTGCAAGCCTCATACGCTGGAGACTCGTGAGTTCCTTTGCGAAGAGTTGCACGAATTGGGCGAGTATGCTCTGAAGTGCGGTACTACCGTTATTCTTGAGCCGCTGAACCGCCGCGAGGCACATTATATGCGTCAGGTAGGCGATGCCGCTGCCATTTGCCGCGACTCGAAGAGCGCCGGCGTGAAGTGCATGGGCGATTTCTGGCACATGCAGGAGGAGACTTCCGACTACGCCGCATTCATGGCCGCCGGTCCCGAGTATCTGCAGCATGTGCATGTGGCCAGCCGCGGCCGCCGAAGCATGCCCGGCGAGGATGGCGAGCTGGACAACTACATCGACGGAATGCGCGCGCTGAAGGAGATGAATTATCCTTATTATATCAGCTTCGAGTGCGGTTGTCAGGGCGATCGCGAGCAGGCCGTGCCTGCGGCAGTGAAACTCCTGCGCGAGCAGTGGAAGAAGGCGTAAGCCGCCTGTAAGTACGATAGCTGTATGACCTTGCAATGGGGTTATAAAAGAGCCTTTCTGCGTTGTGCCTTACTATTTTTAGTGGGCACAACGCTGCAATTGGCCGTAGGCGATATCGACAGTTCGTTCATGCACTACCCGTGGGGGACTATTCTTGCGGTGAACTATCTGTATCTGCTGGTCGTGATCCGGGTGCAGTCGGGCAAATGGCGATGGCTTGACCGGCTGTCGGACCGGTATGCCTGCACCTCGTCGCTCGCCTCGATGATGGTTATGACCATAATTTTCGGTCTTACGCGTCAGGATGCCTCGGCGGACGGCATTGCGGGAACGCTCGGTTTCTCGCGCATGACATCGTCGTGGCCGTTCAACCTGCTGTTGCTATATTTCACTACCACGGTGGGACTTGCCGTAGTCGACGACATGCTTCATGTGAGGCGTCGCCGCGTTGCGGCGGTAATGGCTCACCTCGGGGCGTTCATACTGCTTGTGGCCGGAATATTCGGTTGCGGCGACATGCAGCGTGTGACCGTTACCGCGACGCTCGACCGGCCGGTCGGTGTCGGACGCGACAGGGCCGGTGACGGGACCGAACTGCCTTTCGCCGTCACGCTGCGTGAGTTCCGTATGGACGAATATCCTCCGAAGCTCTATCTGCTCGATACCGGGACCGAGAGCTCGTCGCGCGATTTCGTATCGGTGGACCATGACGGTGCATGCGGGACTATCGACGGCTGGTTTGTTCGTGCCGACCGTTATCTGGATATGGCCGGACACATGCCCGACGAGGAGGAGTATCGAGCTATGAAACATGTGGGTGCGGCGCCGGCAGTGCATGTTACGGCTGAAAATACGTTGTCGGGCGAACGATATGAAGGATGGGTGAGTTGCGGAAGTCACATCTTCGAGCCGTCGTATCTGCGTCTGGGAGATCGTTATGCCGTGGCCATGCCGCGCCGTGAGGCCAAGCGTTATCTTTCGCGTGTGACCGTGACCGATGCCGACGGGCACAGCGAGAACTGCGATATCGAGGTCAACCATCCGGCCCGTGTCGGCGCATGGCGCATATATCAGGTAGGTTACGACACCTCGCGCGGACGATGGAGCACGGTGAGCGTGCTGGAGTGTGTCCGTGACCCGTGGTACGTTGCGGCGCATATCGCCTTGTGGCTTATGCTCGCGGCCGGTGTGGTGATGTTCGTAACGGCCGGCGGCGGTCGTGCCGGACGGACGGTCGTGTCGGATGCGAAGACGGGAAAGGAGATTGAATCATGAACTGGGATCAACTCATATGGTATGGCGGTGTATCCGCCGTGCTGTGGCTGGCTGGTGCCGCGATTACCCTGCGCAGCCGCCGAATATGGCCTGCAGCGACGCTGTCGCTGTGCGGATCGGCTGTTTTCATGTGTTTTATAGCCGGATTGTGGGTGGCGCTGGAGCGTCCGCCCATGCGGACCATGGGGGAGACACGCCTGTGGTATTCGTTCTTTCTGTCGATAGCCGGAGTGGCCGTATACGCGCGGTGGCGTTACCGGTGGATACTGTCGTTCGGCAGCGTGATGTCGGTGGTCTTCGTGTGCATCAATCTGTTCAAACCCGAGATTCACAACAAATCGCTGATGCCGGCCCTGCAGAGCGTATGGTTCGTGCCGCACGTGATAGTCTACATGTTCGCCTACGCGCTGATGGGTGCGGTAACTCTGTTCGCCATATATCTGTGGCTGCGTTCGTCGCGCCGCGAACCATCTTCCGACGAGATGGGGCTGTGCGATAATCTTGTGCGTATCGGATGGGCCTTTCTCACGCTCGGAATGGTGATGGGCGCGCTGTGGGCCAAGCAGGCGTGGGGCGATTACTGGACGTGGGATCCCAAGGAGACGTGGGCTGCCGCCACGTGGCTCGGGTATCTGCTCTATATGCATGTGCGTCCGCAGCGCCGCGACGATTACCACACGGCTTTCGCTCTGATAATATTTTCGTTCCTCATGTTGCAGATGTGCTGGTACGGCATCAACTATCTGCCGGCGGCGCAGGGTGCGAGTGTACACACTTATTGATTCGATTTATGAAACATCTGATTGCGGCTGTTATATTTTTCGCGGTGTGCTGGGTTAGTGTCGCTCATTCGCAGGATAGTTCCTTCGGCGACGGTGCCGCACGCGAAGGACAGCTGATGCTTGCCGATCCGTTCGTACTGGAGGACGGCGGCTGGTTCTACATCTACGGGACGCAGGCCGAAGACGGCATAGTGGTGTACCGTTCGCGCGATATGAGGAGCTGGAGCGGCCGGTGCGGCAATGCTTCAGGCGCACTGGCTCTGCATAAGGACGACGTGTGGGGCGAGAAGTGGTTCTGGGCTCCCGAGGTATACCGTATCGGCGACCGTTACCTGATGACTTACAGCGCCGAGGAACACATCTGTTATGCCGAGTCGGATTCGCCGTGCGGCCCGTTCGTGCAGCGCGAGAAGCGTCCTTATCTGGATGAAAAGGGTATCGACTCGTCGATCTTCATCGACGACGACGGCACTCCCTACATGTTCTGGGTGCGTTTCACCGGCGGTAATGTGGTTTGGGTGGCCGAGATGACTCCCGATCTGCACGGCGTGAGGCTGGAGACGGCACGGCGTCTGATCGACGTCGAAGATGGAACGTGGGAACATGTGCAGGGGCGTGTGGCCGAAGGACCTATGGTAGTGAAACACAAGGGGCGTTACTATCTGACATACAGCTGCAACGACTACCGCAGCCGCGACTACGCCGTGGGTGTCGCCGTGGCCGACAATCCGATGGGTCCTTACGGGCGTTGTGCCGGCAATCCGGTTCTGCACCGTCACTGCGGTTATGCCGGTACGGGCCATCATGCCATATTGCGTACCGGCCGTGGCGACATGTTCATGATCTACCATGCCCATTATGACCGTGAGCGCGTGCAGCCGCGTCAGACTCTTATCGCGCCGGTACGGTTCCGCCGCGACCGCAAGAGCGGGAGAGGCCGTTACCGTATGGAGGTTTCGGATGAGATTATCGTACCCATGGTCGGGTCCGAGTGACGAGGGGCCGTGCGCCGCACCGTTTTCGAATGAAAATCCCCCGCAACGGAATGTTGTCGGGGGATTTTTGTGTTGATTTGTGTTGCCGCCGGTTATTTCTGACGGAAGTAGATCTGCATCGGAACACCCGAGAAGTCCCAGTTCTCGCGTATCTTGTTCTCCAGATAACGACGGTACGACTCCTTTATGTACTGCGGCAGATTGACGAAGAACGCGAACTGCGGGGTAGGGGTCGGCAGCTGCGTCGCATATTTTATGCGGATGTACTTGCCCTTTGTCGATGCGGGGGGATAATCCTCGATGATGGGCAGTATGTAATCGTTGAGCTCCGATGTGGGTATGCGGCGCCGGCGCGAGTTGAATACGCGTATGGCCTGCTGCAACACCTCGAGTATTCGCTGCTTGTTGAGCACCGAGGTGAAGATGATTGGTATGTCGTTGAACGGAGCGAGCTTCTTTTCGAGAAATTCGCGCCACTCCTTCATCGTGTTGTTGCCCTTTTCCACCAGATCCCATTTGTTCACCACGATCACGCATCCCTTGCGGTTGCGGACGATCAGGTTGTGGATGTTCAGATCCTGCGATTCGAGTCCCTGCTGCGCGTCGAGCATCAGGATGCAGACGTCGGAGTTCTCGATGGCGCGTATCGAGCGCATGACCGAATAGAACTCCAGATCCTCCATCTCCTTGCCTTTCTTGCGCATGCCGGCCGTGTCGACCAGATAGAAATCCATGCCGTACTTGTTGTAGCGCGTGTGTATCGAGTCGCGCGTGGTGCCGGCTATGTCGGTGACAATATTGCGCTCCTCGCCCAGAAGTGCGTTGGTGAGCGACGATTTGCCCACGTTGGGGCGGCCTACGATGGTTATGCGCGGCAGATCGTTCTGATGTTCGGCCTTCGTGTCCTCGGGCAGAGCCGCCAGAATGGCATCCATCATGTCGCCGGTTCCGCTGCCCGACATCGAGCTTATGCAATAGGGGTCGCCCAGTCCGAGCGAATAGAACTCGTGCGACTGGTATATCAGCTCGTAGTTGTCGACCTTGTTGCACACTACCATCACCTTCTTGCCCGAACGGCGCAACACGTCGGCCATCATCATGTCAAGGTCCGTCACGCCGGTCTTTACCTCCACCATGAACAGTATCAGGTCGGCCTCGTCTATGGCCAGCATCACCTGACGGCGTATGTCATCCTCGAATATGTCGTCGGTGTTCACGGCGTATCCTCCGGTGTCGATCACCGAGAACTCCTTGCCGTTCCAGTCGGTCTTGCCGTAGTGACGGTCGCGCGTGGTGCCCGCCGTGGCGTCGACGATTGCCTGACGCTGTCCTACCAGACGGTTGAAAAGCGTCGATTTGCCCACGTTGGGGCGGCCTACTATCGCTACTAAACTCATTGCAGTTCACTTTTTAATGCGGGGGCAAAGATAATGTAAAGTTTTTTGACAAAAAAGTTTTGCCAAATAAATGGTCCGTGTATGACGGTGTTTGATGAAAAATTCTTAATTTTGAAAACTTGATCGTATCGGCGTGAAGCGTGTTTCCGGTTTGCCGTGATGTTTGTCTGCGGCGGCCGGTTCCGGCCGGAGACGGTTGAAAATTAGGTTTGGAATGAATCTGCGTAGTATTTCAGCGGCGGTTTTCGCGGTTGTTTTTTTCGGAATCGCGGCCTCTCGTGCCCAGAGCGCAGTGTCGCCCGACGGACGGTTTTTTGTCGACGGGCGTTCTCGCGCACGGATGGAGATGGGAGTGTCGGCCGGTGCCGTGTACATGCTTGCGGCTCCGTCCGGGGATGTTTCGCTCGATCCCAAAGTGGGTGTGCGCGGAGCTCTTTCGATGTCGTTGTGCTGGCGGGATCGTTATGCCGTGCGGATGGAACTCGGTTATCTTTACAACAAGATAAAGGCCGTATGCGGCAGTGCGGTATGCGACGTGCGGTCGAATGTGATGGAGATTCCCATCCAGTTCTCGTACCGCGGGCTGGGACCTGTGCGGTTTAATGCCGGCCCGGTGTTGTCGCTGGCCGGTACGGGGCGTTACGATGCCGGCGCCGAACGTGTGGAGTTCGGCCGGTTGCGCACTTCGCTGGGTTATGCGGTCGGTGCGGGTGTGGCTCTGTCGCGCCATCTGACCGTCGAGGCCGGATATACCGGATGCTTCGGCCGGACGTCCAATTATTTCGAAGGTGTCGAGTTCACGTGCGGCAGCCGATGGGTGTCGTTAGGCTTGGGATATGTTTTTTAGATGATTTTTATGACTGCGGAGTCTATAAACAGGGATGTTGTTATCGAGGGGATGGACATGCGCGAGCTTTACGGCGCGCAGGATGTCTATCTGGATCAGATGCGCGCGCTGTCGCCCAAGGTGAGGATTGTGGCGCGCGGATCGTCGCTGCATGTTCTCGGCTCGGCCCGCGATGTCGAGGCGTTCGAGCGCAAGCTCAACTCTTTGGTCGATTATTGCGTGAAGTACGGCCATATATCGAAAGAGGTCGTGGCGCAGGCGTTCTCGGCCGGACTGAGCGAGTGTGCCGAACCGGTGTCCGACAAGGATACCATCGTCTTCGGCAATAACGGGAACGTGATCCGCGCCCGCACGGTCAACCAGCGTCGGCTTGTGGAACTTTACGGGTCGAACGATCTGCTGTTCGCCGTGGGACCGGCCGGATCGGGAAAGACATATACGGCCAT
>CAZFIN010000063.1:0-11476 GCA_964519525.1 uncultured Alistipes sp.
CGCGCAGCATCTTCTCGGCCACCTCGGCTCCCGTCAGATTGCCGGGGAATCCCACCTGCGAATACTTTGCGAACACCGATTGCAGACGGGCCTGCACGATGTAGCCGGCTATGGCTATGACGACCATGAGCATGATCGATCCCGACGTCGAAACGCCTCCTGCGGCCAGCCCGTTCTCGGCGCCGTAATAATCCTGTGCGAATTGCAGTAGCTGTAACATAGTTCCTTAAAATTATGTGTGTTTAACACCGTTGTTCACCCGCCCCCGGCGGGGAGGGTGCGGGATAAGTTTTCCCGTTTTAATCCTTCAGGGCATTAATTAGGCAAAAGTAAGAATTTTTTGCCTAACTTTGTACTGCTTTTAACGAAATAAGAGCGGTGCGGTGCCGATCTTCGCCGTGCGCATCGGGTGCACGGCGGCAGGAGGGGCGGCATGTGCCGCGGCATTGATATTGAAAATGAGCGTCGAGTATATGTTGGCCGCCCGCACGGCGCGTTACGACAAGGGTTCGCGCGCCGCCGTGATGATGCGCATCGCCGCGCTGTCGGTGTCGCTGGGCGTGGCTGTGATGATACTTACTCTGGCCGTGATAACGGGTTTCCGGCATGAGATATACAGCGACCTGCGAGGCTTCTCGGGCGACATACGCATATTCGAGGCGTCGGGACTGGGCCGCTCGGAATCGGAGCCGGTTGCATTCAGCGCCACGTTTCTCGAACGTCTGCGCCGCTGCGGCCATGTGGTGTCGGCCGTGCCCTATGCCGTCGCGGGCGGCATGGCCAAGTCGGGCGATCAGGTCGCGGGGATTCAGGTGAAGGGCGTCGACGGCGACAGCGATCTGTCGTGGTGGCGCGGGCATCTGGTCGAGGGCGACATGCCGGCTGTGGGCGGCGGGCAGCGCGTCAGGGAGCTGCTTCTGTCGCGTGCCATGGCGCGCAAGCTGCGCGTGGGGGCGGGCGACAGGCTGGAGCTGCTGTTCATCGACGGCGACCGTACTCCGCGCCGCGACCGTTTCCGTGTGTCGGGCATCTATCACACAGGGCTTGAGGAGCTGGACGGCGTGGTGGCGCTCACCGACCTGCGCAACGTGCGGCGGCTCGCCTCGTGGGACGATGACGCCGTGTCGGGCTACGAGATCGTGCTCGACTCGCCTTCGGCCGCCGACGAGGCGGCGGAGCTGATCGACGATGCCGCCGACGAGGCGTTTTACGCCGGCGACACATCCGTGGCCTCGTGCATGACGGCCACCATGGAGGTGCGCTACCCCGTGGTGTTCGACTGGCTGAAGGCCCACGGCGTGAACGCCCGCGTGATCATAGCCATAATGATGATCGTGGTGCTGTTCAACATGACCTCGGCCATGCTCATCATGGTGCTCGACCGCACCGGCATGATCGGCACGCTGAAGGCCGCCGGCATGCGCAACGCGTCGGTGCGCCGCATATTCCTGTGGCGTGCGGCCATGCTGTTCGTGCGCGGTGCCGTGTGGGGCAACGTCGCGGGGCTGGGGCTGGTGGCGGTGCAGGTGCTGTTCGAGCCGGTGACGCTCAATCCGTCGGGCTACATGCTCTCGGTGCTGCCGGTGAGGGTGGAGCCGTGGTGGTGGCTGGCGCTCAATGCCGGCGCGCTGGCCGTGACGACGGCGGCCATGACGGTGCCGTCGATGATCGTGGCGCGCATAAGTCCCGCCGAGTCGTTGAAATACAAACAGTGATACTATTATAATGAAGCCTTACAATTCGTCCCGCAAAAGCAAGAAGGAGGAGGTGGCCGAGATGTTCGACAACATAGCGCCCACCTACGACCGTCTGAACCATCTGTTCTCGCTGTCGATCGACAAGCTGTGGCGGCGGCGCGTGGTGCGCATCGTGCGCCGCATGAAACCCTCGCGCGTGCTCGATCTGGCCACCGGCACGGGCGATCTGGCCATAGCTATGGCCAAGCGCATGGGCGATGCCCGCATAATGGGGGTCGATCTGTCGGAGAACATGCTGGCCGTGGCGGCCGGAAAGGTGCGCCGTCAGGGGCTGGACGACCACATCGTGCTCTATCAGGGCGACGCCGAGCACCTGACGGTGGGCGACGGGGTGGTCGACGCGGTGACCGTGGCCTTCGGCGTGCGCAACTTCGGCAACCTCGAGGCGGGGCTGGCCGAGATGGCGCGTGCACTGCGCAGCGGCGGCACGGCGGTGATACTCGAGTTCTCGATGCCGCGCAATGCGCTGGTGCGCCGTCTGTACGGACTCTATTCGAACCATGTGATGAGCCCCGTGGGCGGCATGGTGTCGCATGACCGCGAGGCCTACGACTATCTGCCGGCCTCGATCGCCGAGTTCCCCGATCCCGAACGGTTTCTCGGCATGATGCGCGAGGCGGGCTTCGTCGACTGCCGCCGCAGGAGCCAGAGCCTCGGCATAGCGCAGATATACACGGGTCGCAAGCCATGACGGCGCGGATGAGGTTCGTGACGGTGCTGCTGGCGGCTGTGCTGGCGGCATGGAGTGCGGCGGCGGCAGTCGGGCGGCCGAGGGTTGTTGCCGTGCGTGTGGTGTCGGCCGAGATGCCCGACGGCACGGTCATCCGTCCGGCGGATGCGGAGGATGCGTGGCCGCAGACCGGCGGAGTGCCCTCGCGGATCGGGCTCGCCGTGGTGCTGGACAACCCCTCGCGCGGTGCGAAGGTGCGCGGCGGACGTGTGCGGCTCTCGATGGATGGGCGGCGCGTGGCGGTGCTCACGCTGGAGGAGCCGGTGAAGATTCCGGCGCGGTGCGAGTCGGAGATAATCCTGCCGCTGCGTGTGAGCGTGGCGGGCGGTTCGGCGGCGATAGCCATGCGGGCCGCTCTGCGCAGGGGCGATACAGGCTCCGTAGGAGTCGAATGGGAGATCGTGCTGCGCGGCGGTGTGCTGCGCGGATCGGCTCCGCTGGCGGACCTCGTCGGGAACGGGGTGCCGGCCATGACCGGGACTTCGGCCGGAGGTACGGATTGAAATGACAAAACGATAAATGAAAAACGATATGAAACTTTTATTTCTGACCCTTGCCGCCGTGGCGTCGCTGGGTCTCGTTCAGGCGCAGGAGATAGGCGGCGTGCGCGCGCGTCTGGCCTCGGGCCGCGACCGTGTGACGGTGACCGAGCAGGGCGATGCCGCGCAGGCCATACGGTCGGTGGAGCAGCGCGCCAAGCGCACCCGGGTGAACGGATACACGATCCTCATCCTCTCCGACAACTCGCAGACGGCGCGCGAGAACGCCACCAAGGCCAAGCAAACATTCGAGGAGAATTTTTCCGACACCGAGGTGAAGATGTACTACGAGAGTCCCTCGTTCTACGTGACGGCGGGGCATTACCTCACCAAGGAGGAGGCCATCATCGAGCTGTGGCGCATACGCGCGGTGTTCCCCAAGGCCATATCGCAGAGCCGCGAGATGGACATCGAGGATTTCGTGACGCGCCCCGACGACGGGCAGGAGGCGGAGGACGACCGCCGTTAGAAGGCCGTGCCGCTGCCGGCTAACGTGAGATAATCGGTTAATAAACAACGGAATCGTCCGCTTCGGATTTGTGATTGCAGGCCGTGGCCTGCGGCGGAGGCGATAGTGGGCCTCCGCGGGCGGGATTGCTGTTCGCACGGCTTCCGCGGGGCCGCATGTCCGGACGCGACAGTCCCCAACGGATAATTCCCAGAAACAACATATTATGGCATTTGAAAAATACCGTTCGGTTTTCGGCGACGGGGAGCTTATGGAGCGCCTCCGCCGCATCCGTCATGTCGCTCTGGACATGGACGGCACCATCTACATGGGCATGTCGCTCTTTCCCTTCACCAAGCCATTTCTGGCCGGCCTCAGGGAGCAGGGCATAACCTATTCGTTCCTGACCAACAACCCGTCGAAGTCGATAGCCGACTATCTGCACAAGCTCGCGACGCTCGGCGTCGAGGCCACGGCCGACGAGATGTACACCACGGCGCTGGCCACCATCGACTACATACGCGCCAACTACCCTTCGGCACGGCGATTGTTCCTGCTCGGCACGCCCAGCATGATCTCGGAGTTCGAGAAGGCGGGCTTCGAGTCGGCGGCCGACGATCCCGACGATGTGCCCGACGTGGTGGTGGCGGCCTTCGACATGACGCTCGGCTACGACCGTCTGTGCCGCGCGGCGTGGTGGGCCTCGCAGGGCGTGCCCTACATAGCCACCAACCCCGACCGCGTGTGTCCCACCGACCAGCGGGTCGTGCTGGTCGACTGCGGCTCGATATGCAAGTGCATCGAGCATGCCACTGGACGCCGCCCCGACATCACGCTGGGCAAGCCCGATCCCAACATGCTGACCGGCATCGAGCAGCGCTACGGACTGCGTGCCGACGAGATAGCCATGGTGGGCGACCGCATCTACACCGACATAGAGATGGCCCACAACGCCGGCGCCATGGGCGTGCTGGTGCTTTCGGGCGAGACCACGCTCGAGGTGGCCGATGCCGCGCCGCGCCAGCCCGAGATCATAGCCGACAACATCGGCGTGCTCGGCGAGCTGCTGCGCCGTGCGCACGGCGCGGAGTAGCTCCGCGGCCGTGTACTGCGTGCGGACCGGCATGCGTCCGCGGGAACGCGGGCACGGAACAGAGCGTGAGGCTGTATTGTAATTGCTTGAAATTATGGACTATCTTCTGCTGGCTGCCGGCCTCGTACTGCTGGCCGTGTGCGCCGAGATGCTTACGCGCGGCTCGGCGGCTATGGCGGCGCGCCTCCGCGTGCCCGAGTTTATCGTGGGACTCACGGTGATGGCCGTGGGCACGTCGATGCCCGAACTGACGGTCAGCATCATGTCGGCCGTGGCGGGGCGCGGTGGCATGTCGATAGGCAATGTGGTGGGGTCGAACCTGTTCAATACGCTGGTGATTCTGGGCCTGTGCGCCGTCATACGGCCGCTGGAGTTCACCCGCGGGAACATCCGCCGCGACATTCCGCTGTGCATCGGCGCGTCGCTCGTTCTGGTGGCCGTCATGTCCGGCCCGGGACTGTCGGTCGGCCGCGTCGAGGGTGCGGTCATGCTTCTGGCGTATGCCGGCATTATAATCGGCTCGATCCGCGCGGCGCGCCGCGAGCGGCCGGCCGGAGGTGAGGCCGACGGTGCCAACCCCATGCCGTGGTGGCTCATATCCGTGCTCGTCGCGGCCGGACTGGCCGGTCTGATCGGCGGCGGCGATCTGTGTCTCGATTCGGCTACGGCCATAGCGCGCCGGTGGGGCCTGAGCGATTCGGTCATAGCCATCACCGTGGTGGCCACCGGAACCTCGCTGCCCGAGCTGGCGTCGAGTCTGTCGGCCGTGGCGGGCGGACGTCCGTCGATGGCCGTAGGCAACATAATAGGTTCCAACATATTCAACATACTGTTCATCGTGGGCGCGAGCGCTGCGGTGCAGCCGCTCGGGCGGGATGTGGCGGGATGGAATGTGTGGATGGTGGCCGGCTCGGCGGTGCTGCTGCTCGTGTCGGCCGTGGCGATAGGCGTAAGGCGCATCACCCGTGCCGAGGGCGCGGCCTATCTGGCCATATATGCAGGTTATGTAATTTGGCTCCTGAACTGACGTCATGATGATAAAAACGTTTTTCTCCGCCGCGGCCATGCTGCTGGCCGTGTGCGTCCCGGCCTCCGGCTCCGGACGCCGGCGTGCCGCTCCGGCGGCTGACTTCCTTAACTCGATAGGCGTGTGCGTGCATGTGCAGCACGGGCAGGATGCGGCGCGTTTGGCCCCGCTGCTGAAATATACGGGCGTGAGAAACGTGCGCGATGCCGCCGACGGCAACTACGACATGTCGCAGCTCCTGCTGCTGCACCGCGAGGCGGGCGTCATGGTGGTGATCGGGCCGGGCAGCGGCGCCCGCGGCGACGATGTGGAGAACACGCTGAACATGGCGCGCGAACTGCACGGAGCGGGTGCCCTGCTGGCCGTCGAGGGTCCGAACGAGCCGAACAACTTCGGCGGACTGACCTACGGCGGAGTCAGCGGCGGCCGCGAATTGTCGTGGCGTCCCGTGGCCGAGTTCCAGCGCGATCTGTACGCCCGCGTGAAGGCCGATCCGGAGCTTCGCGGCTATCCGGTCTACGGCGTGAGCGAGGTGGGCGCGCAGACCGACGACTGCGGCCTGCAGTTCCTCGCCGTGCCCGAGGGCGCGGAGTGTCTGATGCCGGCGGGCACGGTGTACGCCGACTATGCCAACATGCACAACTACATGTATCACCCGAGCTGGGGCGGCGCGCCGCACGACAATCAGGTGTGGAACGCTGCCGACCCGTCGTCGGAGTGCCGTGCCGACGGCCTCTACGGCAACTGCGGCCGCACGTGGCTCCGCAAGTTCGCCGGCTACACGGAGCGCGAGCTGGAGAGTCTGCCGCGCGTAACCACCGAGACGGGCGTGCGCGTGGGCGACTGCGACGGCCGCGTGACCGAGCACGTGCAGGGCTGCAACTATCTGAATGTGTTCCTCGCGCAGTTCAGCCGCGGATGGGACAGAACGTTCATATACGAGTTCGTCGACGATCCCGACGGCGCGTTCGGGTTCTATGCCGCCGACTGCCGCACCGCACGACTTGCCGCCCGCTATCTGCACAATCTGACGGCCGTGCTGCACGACGACGGCCGCGCCCGGACGGGTGCGCTGGCATACTCCATAGCCGGACAGCCTGCCACGGTGCACGATCTTCTGCTGCGCAAGAGCGACGGTGGGTACTGGCTCGTGGTGTGGGGCGAGCGCGTGTCGGGCACCGACCGCGTGACGGTGCGGCTGCCGGCGCGTCACCGCGAGGTGCGCATCTACGATCCCACGGAGGACGAGACGCCGGTGAGAACGCTGCGGCGCACGGCCGCGGTGGAGCTGGAGGTGGGCGACCATCCGCTCGTGCTGGAGCTGAGACGGTGACAGCAGCTTGAAAACTGAATGAAACCTATGTATACTTTCGATTACGACCTGTTTCTCGCGCTCAATTTCGACGGCGGCGCGGGCATGGATGCGGTGATGGGCGTGTGCTCCGCTCCGGCGGCGTGGGCGTGGCTCTACATCCTGATATTGTGGCTGGTGTGGCGGCGCACGGGGTGGCGCGGCGTGCTGCTGTTCGTCGCGGCGGCGGCGCTGGCGCTCGGACTGGCCGACATGACGGCCGGCATATTCAAGCACACCGGGCCGCTCAAGAGTCTGTGGCCGGCGTTTCCAGCACGTCTGCGGCCGATGCACACCCCCGAACTCGAGGGGCTGGTGCACGCGGTGCGCGAAGGCGGGCGCTACGGTACGGTGTCGGCGCATGCCGCCACCATGACGGCGCTGGCCGTGCTGTCGGTGCCGGTGGTGCGGCGGCGGTGGTTCACGGCCATGATGGCGGCGGTTGTGGTGCTGATATGTTATTCGCGCATCTATCTGGCCTATCACTTTCCGGCCGACATACTGCTGGGGGCAGCTGTCGGCGCCGTCACGGGCGGCGTGGCGCTCGCCGCCATGCACGCGGTGCCGGGCGGCGCGTCTCGGGCTGAAGGCGGCTGCGGAGAACGGGAGCGGTAAAATATGTCTTGTCACGCTTGATTTTTTCGGCGATAAAGTTGCCGGTTTCGCTTTTGTTTGCTAATTTTGAAAAATTAACGTTTTCATTAAGCCGAGCGCAGAGACCGAACGAAAGTTCGGGCTATGCCGAGGCGGGAAAACGAAGAATGAAATTCAACGTTTCCCGTGAAACCGGAGCGGAATCCGAATGCGGTTCGGGTTCGTGCCGGCCGGGAGGACGGACCTTGAAACAACTGTTGAAAACTAACCGTTTATCCGAATAACCGAAAATGAAAGAGGATTCGAGAACTGCCGCCGCGCCGGTGCGCCGCATGGTCGAGGCGCGGTTTGTACGCAACATCGAGAAGCTGACCGACGCGGAGATCCGGCTGGTCATGTGCGACCGGCTGGAGAGCAATCCGGTCGATTGCGTCAACTGGAGCGAATATCCGTATGCTCCGAAGGTGAGTTTCCGCATCGCGCACTCCGACGATGCGCTGGCCGTGATGTTCGAGGTCGAGGAGTCGCATGTGCGTGCCGTGGCCATGGAGGACAACGGCCGGGTGTGGGAGGACAGCTGCGTGGAGTTTTTCGTGGCCGATCCCGCCGGCGGGGCCTATTTCAATTTCGAGATCAACTGCATAGGCACCGCCTTGGCCGCACGCCGCACCTCGCGCGCCGAGGCCGAGCACTTCGATGCCGGACGCATGGGGCGTCTGCGCCGCTTCGGGTCGCTGGCGCATGTGGCCACCGATTCGCGCGGCGAGGGCATGAAGTGGTGGCTGGCCGAGGTGATACCGTTCGATCTGCTGGGGCTGGACCGCGCGCCCGAACGGCTGCGCGCCAACTTCTACAAGTGCGGCGACAGGTGCGACCGCCCGCACTTCCTGAGCTGGAACCCTATCGACCTGCCCGCACCCGATTTCCACTGCCCCGAGTTCTTCGGCGAGGTGGTGATGGGGTAGGCCGGAGTCAAAACGCAAACGTCAAATCAAAAACATAACCATGACCAACGAAAAACTTCTTTCAATCGCCGGACGGTTCGACATCGGGGGCCGTATCGCGTCCATAAAACCTCTGGGCGAGGGATTCATAAACGACACTTTCTTCATCCGCACCGAGGGCGATGCGCCCGACTACATCCTTCAGCGCAAGAACCACGTCGTGTTCCCCGACGTGCCGGGCATGATGGACAACATTCTGGCCGTCACCGAGCACATCAAGGCCAAGGTGGCCGATCCGTTGCGCGAGACGCTGACGGTGGTGCGCGCCCGCGACGGACGTCTCTACGTCGAGGACGAGGGCAACTTCTGGGCCGTGTGTCTGTTCATCGCCGACACGTTGAGCTACGACCGCGCCGATTCGCCCGAACTGGCCTATCAGGGCGGTGTGGGCATAGGCCGTTTTCAGGCGCTGCTGGCCGATTTCGACAAGCCGCTGAACGAGACCATCAAGGGATTCCACAACATCCGCCACCGCTTCGCGCAGTGGGATGCGACAGTGGCGGCCGATCCCGCGGGACGTGTGGCCGCGCTGGCTGAGGAGATCGGCTGGGTGGAGTCGCGCCGCGGCGAGATGCTCGACTTCTGGTCGCTGGTCGAGAACGGCACCATACCCACGCACGTAACTCACAACGATACCAAGATAAGCAATATACTGTTCGACAAATCCACGGGCGACGTGCTGTGCGCCATCGACCTCGACACGGTGATGAGCTCGACCTCGCTCAACGACTTCGGCGACGCCATACGCTCGTATACCAACACGGGCGCCGAGGACGACCGCAATCCCGACAACGTGGAGATGAGCATCGACATGTTCCGCGCCTACGCCGAAGGCTATCTGTCGCAGCAGCGCGCCACGATGACGCAGAGCGAGCTGGACTGGCTGGCTTTCTCGGCCCGCTACATCACCTTCGAGCAGGTGCTGCGTTTTCTGATGGACTACATCGACGGCGACAAATACTACAAGACGGCCTACGCCGATCACAACCTCGTGCGCACCCGCGCGCAGTACAAACTGCTGCAAAGCATGGAGCGTCAGTACGACGAGATGTGCGCCATCGTGCGCGGTCTGGCCGGATAGCGGGGAAGCGGCTGTTCGGAAAGAGAGGAATCCCGTGTCGCCATGCGTTGCGACACGGGATTCCCTTGTGTTGTGCGGGGCCGCTCTACTGCCACTCGAAATACTTGCCCTGATAGGCCCTGAAGACCAAGTGGCCGGGCTTCGAGTAGAGGTTGAGCACGATGGACATCGAATCGTTCTTGCGAATGTCGCCCGTGAGGGTTTCGCGTCCGGCATCGACGGGAGTCAACGTCAGCTCGGGTTTGCTGTAAGAGCAGGTGTATTCGTACTCGGCCGTTTTGCCGTCGGCACCTGTCACCGAATAGATGCAGTGCGATTCCGACGTGAACTTCAACACGGCCGGCAGTTCGCCCTGATCCATGGTCCACTCTCCGGCGGGGTACTCCTTTCCCTCCCACTGGCTGCCCGACAGTTTCTTCGGAACAGAAACAGAATCCTTCTCACATCCCGCGCAGATGGCGAGTACGGCTAACGCCGCAGCGATCAGCACGCTGAAATAACATTTTTTAGTTTGCATAATATGATATGTTTAATGGTCCTTCCGAGGCCTCTCCGCGACCGTCCGCAGGCGGTGCGTCGGGATGATCCCGGTTTGCAAGGTTGTTTTCATACATAAAACGGGACAGTCGCGGTTTTATTGTCCGGTTCCGGCTGTCGCCGTTCATTCCGATGGATTTAGTCTTGCGATCGCGGGCCGCAACCCGCCGCGCGGGAGGCAGCGGGCCTGAATCGCGGGGCAGCTGCTGATTGCGCCGGCCGGACGAAACGCATTGCGGCGGCTATTCCGCCGCCGCGGTTCTCGTAATCTCGGTTTTTATGCCTATATTTGCAAAAACAATCTTACTGTATGGCAAGAAAACGAGGAAACTATCCGCTCATCGAGGGGCTGGAGATAACCACTCTGGCGGCCGAGGGCAAGGCCATGGGCCGTTATAACGATCAGGTGGTGTTCGTGCCCATGACGGTCCCGGGCGATGTGGTGGATGTCCAGATACGCAACAAGCGCCGCCGCTTCATGGAGGGCGTGGCGGTGAATTACGTGAAACGTTCGCCACTGCGCGAGGAGCCTTTCTGTACCCACTTCGGGGTGTGCGGCGGATGCAAGTGGCAGAACCTGCCCTATGCCGAGCAGCTGCGGTTCAAGACCGGGCAGGTGCGCGACCAGCTGGAACGCATAGGCAAGGTGGAGCTGCCCGAGGTGCGGCCATGTCTGGGTTCGGCGCGGCAGACGTTCTACCGCAACAAGCTGGAGTTCACATTCGCCGACAAACGCTGGCTCACCTACGAGGAGATAGCGGCGGGCGAGGCCATCGAACGCGCTCCGGCGCTGGGGTTCCACATCCCCAACTGCTTCGACAAGGTGCTCGACATCGACCGGTGCTGGCTGCAGCAGGAGCCTTCGAACGCCATACGCACCGAGATCAAGCGTTTCTGCATCGAACACGGCTACTCGTTCCACAACGCCCGCGAGCATGCGGGACTCATGCGCAACATCGTCATCCGCACCGCCTCGACGGGCGAGGTGATGGTTGTCGTGGTGTTCAACGAGGACGACCGCGACCGCATCGCGGCCCTGCTGGATCACCTCGTGGAGCGGTTCCCCGGAATCACGTCGCTGTTCTACGTGGTCAACACCAAGTGGAACGACTCGACGGGCGACCTCGACCACGTGCTTTATCACGGCAAGGACCACATCGTCGAACGCATGGAGGACCTGCGGTTCAAGGTGGGCCCCAAGTCGTTCTATCAGACCAATTCCGAACAGGCCTACGAACTCTACAAGGTGGCGCGCGACTTCGCCGGCCTGACCGGCGGCGAGGTGCTCTACGACCTCTACACCGGCACGGGCACC
>CAZFIN010000064.1:0-11323 GCA_964519525.1 uncultured Alistipes sp.
AACGCGACTTTGTCCGAACGGGGCTTTTTCGTGTCTTTCGGATGTCGTAGAAATACAAACGAAAATCCCGCAAAACCTTGATTTTGCGGGATTTGTCTTTACTTGTCCCCGAAATGGCTTCGGGCCTTGGCGGTGCGTAGGGGACTCGAACCCCTGACCCCGTGCGTGACAGGCACGTATTCTAACCAGCTGAACTAACGCACCTCGGCTGATTGCGATTGCAAAGGTAGTACAAAATTCCGAATCTGCAAATCTTTTTAACGTTTTTTATGAAATTTATCGCCGGCACCAAGTGAACGCCGCACGACCGCCACGTCACGGCAGGCGCGCATATCATTGTCTATCTGCAACTACGGTGCTGCCGAACATAATTTTAGCCGCAGCAGACTGAAAAATTAAGGAAAGCTCATCCGGCATAACGGACGGCGCCGGCGGAACGACGACAGCCGTCATTTCGTCGGCGGGCAGGGAGATCTGGCCAAACATCGGATTCCGCCGGAACAAATGTAATTCAGGTATGATTATCCGTAATCAAATGTAGTTTGTAAACATAAAAGGTTGTAATTTTGCATTTGGATCACACTTGCCATCGGGCTTACGCAAACCGGCCGCAACGGCCAAATTGCGGGGACACGGCAGCGTGCGATAATTGAGAAGATATTATGAACCTGTTATTTAATACGATCATGTTAACGACCATCATGTCGGCGGTTGTCGCGCCGACCGGAACACAGTCCGAATGTCCGGACGACAACGGCCGCAACGCCGCACTGCCCAAAGTGTATTTCACCCGGGAGATCTCGGCCGATGCCCTGCTGTCGGTATACGAGGCACTCGGCCGCGAGGCCGCGGGCAAAGTAGCCGTGAAGATATCGACCGGCGAGCCCGGCAACAACAACTATCTCGATCCGAATCTGATAAAGGGTCTGGTGCAACGCGTGAACGGCACCATAGTGGAGTGCAATACGGCCTACGGCGGAGGCCGCGCCGAAACGGAAGCGCATCTGAAAGCCGCGGCGGATCACGGATTCACGGCGATAGCCGAAGTGGACATCATGGATGCCGACGGCGAGACGGTGCTGCCCGTAAGCGGAGGCAGGCATCTGAAAGAGGATTTCGTAGGCCGTAATTATATGAACTACGACTTCACCGTCGTACTGTCGCATTTCAAGGGGCACCCGATGGGAGGTTTCGGCGGCGCGCTCAAGAACATCGCCATAGGTATCGCCTCGTCGCAGGGAAAAGCATGGATACATTCGGCCGGAAAGACCAAGAGCCAGTCGGAGGTATGGAACGATCTGCCAGCGCAGGACGACTTTCTGGAGTCGATGGCCGAGGCGGCCAAGGCCGTCGCCGACCACTGCGGCGAGAAGATACTTTACATCAGCGTGGCCAACAATCTCTCGGTGGACTGCGACTGCGTGGCACAGCCCGAGGATCCCAAGATGGGCGACATAGGCATTCTCGCGTCGCTCGATCCGGTGGCACTCGACAGAGCCTGCGTCGACATGGTGCGCGCATCGGAGGATCACGGCAAGATACACATGATCGAACGTATCGACTCGCGTCACGGCACTCACATACTCGACTACGCCGAACAGCTCGGCATGGGCAGCCAGCGGTACGAACTTGTGGACATGGACCGTTAACCGTTATTTCATTCGAAAATCGCGACTTATGAAAAGACTGCTGACAATATCACTGCTGTTCTGCATATTCGCTGCAACGGATTGTTCAACTAAAAAAGATACTGACATGGATCAACGCCACTTTACATTTACGCTTCATGACGGTGTAACACGCTGCCGCGTAAATTTCAAGACACGTTTCGGAATAACCCTCACAGGCGACCTCTACATGCCCTGCGACATAGAATCGGGTAAAAAATACCCGGCCATAGCCGTCAGCGGTCCGTTCGGGGCCGTCAAGGAGCAGGCTTCGGGACTGTATGCCGACCAGCTTGCGGCGCGCGGATTCGTCACATTGGCATTCGACCCCTCGTTCACGGGCGAGAGCGACGGATATCCGCGCAACGTGGCATCTCCCGATATCAACACCGAGGACTTCTCGGCGGCCGTGGATTATCTGGCCACGCTACCTTCGGTCGACGCCGACAGAATCGGCATACTCGGAATATGCGGCTGGGGAGGTCTGGCAATCAATGCCGCAGCGATCGACACGCGCATAAAGGCCACCGTGGCATCGACGATGTACGACATGTGCCGTGTCAACGCCATGGGTTACTTCGACTCCAATGACGAAGATGCCCGCCATGCTCTTCGCGAAAGGCTCAACGCACAGCGCACGGCCGATGCGCGGAACGGCAGGTACGAACTCGCAGGCGGCGTTGTCGACCCGCTGCCCGACGATGCGCCCAAATTCGTGAAGGATTATTACGATTATTACAAGACGCCTCGCGGATACCACGAAAATTCACTGAATTCCAACGACGGATGGAACATCACCTCGGCACTTTCGTTCGTGAACGGCACGCTGATGAATTACGCCGGAGAGATACGCAATGCCGTCATGATCGTACATGGCGAAAACGCCCACTCGCGATATTTCGGCGAGGATGCCTACAAGAAACTCAAAGGCGATAACAAGAAACTGCTCATAGTTCCCGGCGCGAGCCACACCGATCTGTACGACGGCGGCGCGGATCACGACAAGATTCCGTTCGGCGAGATCACCGATTTCTTCAACACCTATCTGAAATAGGCCCGTACCACCGCGAAGCCGGTGAACATTTATGCGCGGATGATTACCTTTGACATGGAATCATCCGCGCTTTTCCGTACAGCGGACCGCGGAGCCGCGCTACTCGATCAGATCGAATATCTCGTTGCGGTCGAACTCAAGCCAATACCTCAGTGCGAGTCCCCGCACATACTGCCAGTAGGGTTCGGTCAGATCGCCGTAAAGTTCCACGCCACGCCTCACATCGTCGCGTATGCGGCGCGAATACTCGGGTTTGAGCGCGAGCCTTACGCTTCTGTTCTTGAACCTGAACACGGCCTCGGGACGCGGCGTACCGTCCGACACCACCGTTATCAGTCCGTGCCCCACGCTGGCACCCGTACCGACCTGCAGACCGTCGTTCATGCAACTTACGGGCGGCACGCTTCCGGCATAGGTCGTGACAGCGATGTCGTCGACGCCGATGTTGAAGTACTCGCGGGCCCGTATCCCCATCTTGACACCTATCGTCGCATATATACCGAGATGACCGTGCAGCTCGTTGGTCAGCACAGCTGCCCGCCATTCGCTCGGGCCGTGACGCTCCAATGCCTCGCCTACCAGCGGCGCCACATCCTGTGCATAGAGCATGCTGTCAGTCGGAAATCCGAAGAACACACGGCTTTCGCTGTCGGGCTTGCCCTGCAGGATGGCCTTGATCCACATCGTCACATCCCTGTCCGATCCGTCGCGCAGACGGCAGTATGTGACATGATCGTCGATCTTGCATGCAGAAAAACACTCCGGAGCGAACAGATAAACCGCAACCAGATCGTCCCACACACGCAGATGACCCGACTCGATCAGACGCGAAAGCGGCAGAGTCCGGTGCGACCCGGCAATCTTGCCGGCATACCGTGTACGCACCGAGGCTATGGAGTCCACAAGGCCGGACGTGACGATCGGCCGGCCGTCGGCACCGGCCGCCACAACGGTCACATCCACCCCGCTGCGCAGCACCGCTTCGGCCGCCGCAGGATCGGCATCGTAGTTGGCGCCCGACAATGGCGACACACTATCGTTATACCACACGATGCGTTCTATCCGGCCGGCGAGCGACGGCTTAGCCGACAGTGCATCGCTTATGTTGGTCATGGCCCCGAGAGCGATTACCGTCACCCTCTCCGGTTCGGACTCTATGGCACCTGCGATAACTGCCGGCGCCGGAGGGTATACGGACCGCGCCGGCACGGCACGGCCCCACCCTATCCGTTCGGAACGGCCGCGCCATTCGGGAGCGACGGAAAGTGTCGTGCGGCCCTCGCCCACGGGTATTCCCTGATGGTGAAACTCTTCGAGCAGCGATGCGACACGCCGTGCCGCATCATGCGGCGCGACGGCGCCGTCGGACGTCGTGACGGCCAGCACCTCGGCCTCGCGGTTGCCCAGAAGCATGCAGATCGTCCGCAGATCGTCGGCCGCGCAATCGGTGTCGATTATTATGTGGAACCGGGCCTTACCCGAATGAGCGGCCGCACATGACGGCCACACGAACCGCAATACGAAGAGTATCGCGTACAGAGCAATAAAGAAACGTTGCATGATCACCTATGTTCGCCACACTAAAAATGGAGCCTTACGCCGGCCATTACGGTAGCCCGGGGCATAGGATAACCGGCATTGATCTCGTAGCGCTGCGCAAGGAGATTCTCGCCGCGGACCCACAGTTTCATAAATCCGGTCAGACCGAACTCCGCGTCGGCATTCCACAGTATGAAATTCTCGGTGATGTCGGGATCGACCTGCGTATACAGACCTTCGACGTACTGTATTCCGGTGGATACGCTCCACCGGCCGCGCGAGTAACCGGCGCTGCCGTAGAGTTTGTGCTCGGGCGCCGCGACGACCGGATATTTCATGTGCAGCCAGCTGTAATTGGCCGCTACGTGCCACGATGCGTTAATGCGGCAGTAGATGTCGCCCTCAACGCCGTAGTTGAGCACCTTGCCGGTATTGACATATTTCGGCCGGCCGTCGACGGGCTGTCGTATTATCATGTTGTCGCCGTCTATGCAGTAGACGTTGACTCCGTAGGACAGCGCGCCGCCGCGCAGCTGCTGCGAGAAGGAGAGTTCATAGTTCAGCAGCCGTTCAGGCTTCAGATCGGGATTCTGCGGAGGAAACATATACATCTCGCGTATCGTAGGAAAGCGGAACCCCTTGCTCACCATCGCCTTCAGCTGCGCATTTCTCATGACATTGAACGCAAGCCCGCCCTGCGGAATCCACTGCGTGCCCGCATGCGAATGGCTGTCGACGCGCAGTCCGGCGTCGATCGTCAGCCACGAACCTATCGTCTGCCGGAAATCGGCGTAGGCGGCTATCTCGTGCATGGTCTTGTCCGCCGAGGTAACGTTCTCGCCGTCCAGATAGCGGTTCCACGCCTTTCCGCCGAAATTCTGGTAGTCGATTCCTGCGGTAACACGGTTTCCGGCAAACAGCGTCGCACTCTGGTACCACGAGAGGCCCATCATCCTGTCGCGCGAATTGAAACGGTAGTCGAGCGGCTCCCCGCCGACCGAATAGCCGTCGTTTATGCGGTGGCGCCCCCAGTTGCAGAAGAAGCTGAGCGCGCCCGATGTCGATCCGTAGTCGTTCTGCAGGGCCGCCGACGTCATGCCGCGCGTGATGCGGGAATCGTTGTCGATGATAGGCGCCGTCACCGGGCCCGGATTCGAGGCATTGAAATACGTGACATTCACATCGGCCCACACATTCCAGCGACGGCTTATATCCCATCCCAGTTTGGCGTATCCGCCGTATTGCTCGAACTCCATGTCGCGGCGGTTGCCGTCGCTGCGGTTGTAGGAACCCGTAACGACACTTGAGAAGCGCCCGCGCCTTATGCGGTTCGTCGCCTCGGTCTGCAAAGTGTTGTAGGATCCGTAGCCGGCGTTAATGTCCGTATTCACGCCGTCCTCGTGCATCTTGCGCGTCACGATGTTGACTACACCGCCCATGGCATTCGATCCGTAAAGCACCGAAGCCGGTCCGCGCACCACCTCGACCCGTTCGGCCAGCATCGACTGATAGGCGTCGGCTATGGGATGCCCCATGAGTCCCATGTACTGCGGATGCCCGTCGATCAGCACCAGCAATCCGGTGGTCGGAGTCCCCTGCGTGCCGTTGCCGATTCCGCGCAGAGTCATAGCGCCCGACGAGCCCGTCGACACGCCGTAGCCCATAATGCCGCGGCCGGTAACGAACAGTCCCGGCACCTGCTCGGTCAGGGTGGGAAGCAGCGACGGACGCTTGCGCTCGTCAATGACACCGCGGCCCACCACCGAGATCGTCATCGGCAGATGTCTTATGTCGGTTTCATTGCGCGTCCCCGTGACGACGACTTCGCCTATAGGATGGACCTTCGAGGTGATGAGCGTATCGACCTCCCCGGCACACGCCGCATACGACTGGCAGGCGCATGCGGCCGACAGGATTAATGATGTTATTCTCATACGATAGTAATTTAATGAATCGCATATCCGGGTCCGTGCCGTAAAACCGGCGGCTGTTCGCAACCGGCCGCCACGCGCATGATGTATCACGTATCACGGGTTCCAAGATCCAGACATGTCGCATTCCGTTTGCACACTTATAGAAATTCACAACTATAATGCCACACGTGCAAACCCGGTAAGAAAAAGAGGATGTGTCCGGAATTTACATTTCGGCACATCCTCCTGCTCCACGGGCCGGACGGCGGCCCGTACGGGTTCATGCGTAACTGAATCCTGCCGTCAATGCAGGAATATGAGCTGCGTGAGTATGTAGACCGGCAACAGAATCACAAGCGAGAACTTGACCATGTAACCGAAGAATCCGGGCATCTTTATTCCGCTCTCCTCGGCTATGGCCTTCACCATGAAGTTGGGTCCGTTGCCGATGTAGGTCATGGCTCCGAAGAACACCGCGCCCAGCGATATGGCCTTCAGCATCGACTCCTGAACCCCTGCCACATAGGCTGCATCGGCCACATGCGGAAGCCCCTGCGCAACGGTATGGAACGCAACGGCCGTGGGGGCATTGTCGAGAAACGCCGACAAACTTCCGGCACCATAGAAGAACTGCCACGGAGCATGCAGCCCCAGACTCGCGGCATGCTCGTTAAGATAGAGCAGCGCCGGAGTCATCGTGGCGAAGATTCCGACAAACAGGACACCTACCTCGATTATGGGTCCCCACGTGAAGTTGTTCTGCTCGCGCGTCTTGCGCTTGGTGGTGAACACCGACAGCAGGATTATGGCCACCAGTATGATCTCGCGCAGGAACTTGACATACAGCGGAGCGTCGGCGTCGGCCATGGCGGGTATGTACGACTGATTGACGAACAGCACGGCGAGAATCACACCGAGCAGATATACGAGGTTCACGCATCCCGACAGCCGGATCTTCGTGATCTCGGTTCTGTCGGCCAGCAGAGCCTCGGCCGGCTCGCGGCGATGGAAATAACGGTCGGTGAAATAGTATATCGTCAGCAGCAGCGCACCCGTGAACAGCCACTCGGGCAGCAGGTGCGTGAACCACATGAAATGGGCGCCGCGCAGGTAGAGCAGGAACAACGGGGGATCGCCGAGCGGCGTGAGTATTCCGCCGCAGTTGGCCACCAGAGCTATGAAGAAGAGTATGGTGTGAGTTTTGTGCGTACGCTGCTTGTTGATCCCTATCAGACGACGGATCAGAAGCATCGCCGCACCCGTGGTGCCCATGAACGACGCGAGCAGGAATCCGACGAACAGAATGATGGTGTTCACCTTGGGCGTGGCCTCGATATCGCCCTCGATGTAGATGCCGCCAGTAACGACGAACAGCGAACAAAGCAGAACGATGAACGGCAGATAGTCGAACAGCATCTGGTGTTCGAGATTGTGCCCCATGCCGTTGGCGACAAGATACACGCATGCCGGCAGCGACATGACCAGCGCGACATAAAGTTTGTGCAGGTTGCTCTCCCACCACTTCTCCGCCACGAGCGGCAGTACGGCTATGCTGAGCAACATCAGCACGAACGGGACAAGTGCCCATAATTCAACTTGATGCATAAGTGTTGTATTTTTTTCGATATTGTGAATGCAAAGATAGTACAAAAAACTTGAACCTGCGATCGCGCATCTTCTCCTAAAAGGCAAAAAAATAGTGTTATAAGCGATTTCGACAGAAGAAAAACGGCATATCGGATATTATACATGCTCCGGCATGCGTTTTATGCAGGAAACGGCATACCGGCGGCCGAGCAGCACGAAACTCCGGCGCGCAGGAAAACCGAAGGGTAGGAAAGTTGTATATAGTCGTCAAAATAATTATATTTGCAACCGTGAAAATGTGTAACTATGAACAAAAAGAAAGATAATATTGATCTGACGGATCTGGAAACGCTTCCCGACGTGCTCGACGGACGGCATCAGGTGGTACCCATCATAACCGGCGGCGACGAACTGACGGAAAACGTAGCGGTGCCCGAATCGCTGCCCATTCTGTCGCTGCGCAGCTCGGTACTCTTCCCGGGGGCCATCACACCCATAACCGTGGGCCGCGAGAAAAGCATAAAGCTCGTGCGCGACGTTAACGCTTCGGGCGGGCTGCTCGGCGCTGTGCTTCAGCGCGAAAGCGATGTGGAGATACCATCGCCCGACGACATGTACAAGGTGGGAACCGCCGCCCGCATAATAAAGATTCTGGAGATGCCCAACGGCAATCTGACGGTGATACTCAGCGGACTCGAAAAAATCGAGGTCGGCGAGTATCTGCAATCGGAGCCTTATCTCAAGGCTGTGGTGCGCACCCTGCGCGATTCGCAGCCCGACGAGAACAACGTCGAGTTCAAGGCGCTGGTGGATTCGGTGCGCGAGGTGGCGTTGAGCATCATCAACATATCGCCCACCATGCCCAAGGAGGCCGTGTTCGCCATAAAGAACATTGATTCGCAGCGCGGACTGATAAACTTCGTCTGCTCGAACATGGACTTCTCCGACGACGACCGGCAGGCGCTTCTCGAGGCTCCCGGACTGCTGGCACGCGCACGCAAACTGCTCGAGATTCTGGTACGCGAGCAGCAGATGGCCGAACTGAAAAACGAAATACAGGAGAAGGTAAAGCACGAAATAGACAAACAGCAGCGCGACTACTATCTGCAACAGCAGATGCGCACCATTCAGGACGAACTGGGCGACAGCTCCGACGCCGAGATCGACCAGATGCGCGAGGCCGCGACCAAAAAGAACTGGCCGAAGGAGGTGGGCGAACTGTTCGAGAAGGAGCTGGCCAAGGTCGAACGTCTCAATCCGGCCGTGGCCGAGTACTCGGTGCAGATGACCTACCTGCAGCTGATGCTCGAACTGCCGTGGAACGATGTGACGCAGGACAATCTCGATCTGGAGTGCGCCCGCAGGCAGCTGGACGAGGACCATTTCGGACTGGAGGAGGTGAAGGACCGCATACTCGAACATCTGGCCGTCATAAAGCTCAAAGGCGATCTCAAGTCGCCGATACTCTGTCTCTACGGACCTCCGGGAGTGGGCAAAACCTCGCTCGGACGGTCGGTTGCCACGGCGCTCGGACGCAAGTTCGGACGCATATCGCTGGGAGGCCTGCACGACGAATCGGAGATACGCGGCCACAGACGCACCTACATAGGCGCAATGCCGGGACGCATAATCCAGACCATAAAGCGCTGCGGTTCGTCGAACCCCGTGATAATACTCGACGAGGTGGACAAGATCACGGTAAGCAACCACGGCGACCCTTCGAGCGCGCTGCTCGAAGTGCTCGACCCCGAGCAGAACACCACGTTCCATGACAACTATCTGGACACGGAGTACGACCTGTCGAAGGTACTGTTCATAGCCACGGCCAACGACATAGGGGCAATCAATCCTGCTCTGCGCGACCGAATGGAGATGATAAACATAGCCGGCTACATTCTGGAGGACAAGATACGCATCGCGGCCGAACATCTGGTGCGCAAGCAGCGCGAGGCCCACGGAGTGAAGGAGGACGAGATGATACTCACGGAACCGGTAATAGAGAAGATAATATCGGATTACACGCGCGAGTCGGGTGTACGTTCGCTCGACAAGAACATAGCCAAACTGGCGAGGGCGAGGGCCAAGGAGATAGCATTCGGGGAGACGTTCGCCCCCGAATTCACTGCGGCCGACATCGAGAAGATACTCGGCAAGCCCAAATTCCGCAACGACGAATACGAGATAGCGGGCATGGTGGGCGTAGTGACGGGACTCGCATGGACCTCGGTCGGCGGCGACATACTCTACATCGAATCGGTGCTAACGCCGGGCAAGGGCGCGCTGAGCCTCACCGGCAATCTGGGCGATGTGATGAAGGAGTCGGCCACCATAGCCTACGAATGGGTGCAGGCGCATCACGCCGGACTGGGAATCGACCCCTCGATGTTCGAGAAGAACAACATCAACGTGCATGTGCCCGAAGGCGCCATACCAAAGGACGGACCTTCGGCCGGCATAACGATGGTGACCTCGATGGTCTCGACATTCACCGGACGCGAGGTGCGCGAGCGCATAGCCATGACAGGCGAGATGACCCTGCGCGGACGTGTGATGCCGGTAGGCGGAATCAAGGAGAAGATACTCGCCGCCAAGCGCGCCGGCATTACGGAACTCATACTCTGCGAGGACAACCGCAAGGACATAGAGGAGATCAAACCCGAATACATATCGGGCCTGACGTTCCACTACGTGAGAATGATCGACGAGGTGCTCGCCGTAGCGCTCGAACCCGCAAAATAGAATTCAGGAGGGCCGCCGGACGACGAACGCGTCGCCGGCGACCGCCGCACCTTATAATATTATTAAGCAAAATGAGCGACGCATTGCGATTCATTGCAATCATTCCGGCACGCTACGCATCGACGCGGTTTCCGGGCAAGCCGCTGGCCATGCTCGGCGGCAAGCCCGTGATACAGCGCGTATGGGAACAGGTGACACACGTGATTCCCGAGGCGGCCGTGGCCACCGACGACCGGCGCATAGCCGATGCCGTGGAGGCTTTCGGCGGCCGTGCGGTCATGACCTCGCCGGCACACCGCAGCGGAACCGACCGCTGTTACGAAGCATACAGGCTACTCGGCGCCGATCACGACGTAGTGGTGAACGTACAGGGCGACGAACCTTTCATAGCGCACTCGCAGCTGCGCGCCATAATGGCCTGTTTCGACGACGAGGCCACCGACATCGCCACGCTCGTGAAGCCATTCACGGCCGACGACGGAATCGAGGCGCTCGAAAACCCCAACTCACCCAAGGTGGTGCTCGACAGCCGCTCGCAGGCCATCTACTTCTCGCGTTCGGTGATCCCCTATCTGCGCGGAGTGGACCGCGGCGAATGGCTCAACCGTCACACCTTTTACAAACACATAGGCATGTATGCCTTCCGCCGCGACGTATTGCGCGCGGTTACCGCCCTGCCCCAGTCGCCGCTCGAAACGGCCGAATCGCTGGAACAGCTGCGCTGGCTGGAAAACGGATACAAGATAGGCGTCGGCATAACACGCGTGGAGACGGTGGGCATCGACACGCCCGAGGATCTCGTGCGCGCCGAGAAGTTTCTGCGC
>CAZFIN010000065.1:0-11186 GCA_964519525.1 uncultured Alistipes sp.
ACCGACAACCAGACCGGCAACGGTGGTGACCATGGCCACATACATACCGCCCGAGAGCAGCGACATGTCGACCGTACCGCCGGCCGCAGCCATATCCATGAACGTCTGCACCATACCGAGAACCGTACCGAGGAAACCGATCATAGGCGCACCGCCGGCGATGGTGGCGAGGAACGGAAGTCCGTTTTCGAGTTTCGACACCTCAAGGTTGGCGACGTTCTCGATGGCCGACTGTATGTCGCCCATGGGACGGCCCACACGCTCGATGCCCTTCTCGACCATGCGGGCGATAGGGGTGTTGGTCTTGCGGCAGAGGTCGACCGCAGAGCGGATCTTGCCGTCGGAGATGTAGTCGCGGATGCGGTTCATGAAGTTCATGTCGAGAACCGACGCCTTGCGGATGGCCATGTAGCGCTCGACGAAGATGAACACAGTGACTCCGCCCAGAATGAGCAGGGGCCACATGAGCCAGCCGCCCTTGGTGAAGAGTTCCCAAAGTCCCATGCGCGTTGCCTCCGCGCCGGCCGCCGATGCTGCCTCGCCTGCCGATGCTGCCGCTTCGGCAGCCTGAAGAAAATCAATCATAACTTTTTTCTTTAAATATTTAAGTTTTTATTCGTTGTCATTTTTACGTCCGGAGGTTTCATTCGCCTCGGCGCCGGATGAAACCGCACGCACGGCTCCCGTTCGCACCGAATCGACCCGCACCGAGTCGGCTGCCGTGCCGGCAGGCGTACTGCGGCGACGGCGGCGCGCGACAAGCGAGCCACGGTCGCGGACGGCGGTGCTGTCGGCGCGATCCAGCTCGGCATCCTCGGCCGCACGGGCCTCGGCCTCGCGCTGCTCGCGGCGGCGACGGCTCATGAAGCGCTCGCGCACACGGCGCTTGAGGTCGGTCCAGTTGTTGAAGTCCTCCTTATAATATATGCCTATGCCCGTCTCTTGCAAACCCTGATTCTCGTCGAAGCGGTCGATGGTCTGCGTGAATCCGCGCAGCTTGAGATTGCCGCTGCGGTCGATGAGCCACGTGATGTAGGCCTCGCCCATGAAGTTCGACATGTTGCCGTTGGTCGCCATTTTATTATCGACCAGATAGTTGCCTTCGAGCTCCACCAGCAGGCGGTCGTTCACCAGACTCTTCGAGAAGCCGAAGTCGATTTCGTCGCTGGTAAGCTCCGAACGGGGCCGGTAGCGCAGCACGATGTTGTAATCGTCGCTCGACAGCCAGTTGCTGAGCTGGTTGGACAGTAGTTCGAAGCCGGTGGTGGCCGAAGCCGTGGCGCCGATGCTCGACGAGGTGGACGAGTCGGAGTAGAAACTGCCGCTCACCAGCAGGTACATGAACTGCGTGGCGATGGACTGCTGGTTGTTCATGAGGTTGGCCACGGCGTTCTGTATCTCCGAGTCGGCGTTGGGTACCTTGATGTCGAACGTGACGGACGGATTGGTGAGCCGGTCGGACAGATTGATGATGCACTCGACGGGCACGGCGCGCGTGATGTTGTCGAGCGTGGTGGACGACAGCAGGGGCTGGAGCGACGCCTTGAGCTTGTAGACGGCATTGATGTTAAGGCGCGCGTCCATAGGTTCGCCGACCCACTGGATGGTGGAGCCGCTCTCGATGATGAAGCGTTTGTTGATTATGTTCTGAAGCGTGAACAGATAGCTTCCGTCCGATATGGTGTAGTCGCCGTACATGTCGAAGATGTTGGCGCTCGGCACGATGCGCAGGTTGAGCGTACCGTCGCCGCGCACCTTTATCACGTCGCCGACCGTGGGGTCGATGACCAGCTGCACCTCGGCGTTGGGGTTGGCCGTGAGCGCGATGTTTATGTTCATGGTGCTGGCGCCGGCCTGCACGCCGCGGTTGCGACGCTCGAACATCAGCTTCTTGCGCAGCAGGTAGTTGGTGGAATCGACCTCCTTCATGCCGGGCTTGTCGAACACGACGAAATCGGCGTTGGCTGCGTCGGTCTTGCCCGACAGCGGCATGAAGAACTGCGAGTTGCCCTCGGTGGAGGCGGCTATGTCGAGCGTGGTGCCGCGTTTGTTGCCGCGTATGGTGGCCACGCCCGAGGCGTAGACCTTGCCGTAGAAAAGGTCGTTGTCGTGCGAGGTGGTGTTGAGCACGATCATGCGGCGCGGCACGACACGCATCTCGTAGGCTATGTTGGACAGATGCTCCAGACTGAGATCCATCGTGAGCAGACCAGAGTTCTGCTCCGAATCGTAGACCCTGACGTTGGAGGCGACCAGATGGTTCTTCTCGACACTGATCCTCGCCTTGGGGATGGTGTAGCGGGCACGGGTGAAATCGACCGTGGTGCCGAGGTCGGTGATGTCGATGCTGCCGCTCAGGGTGGCATTGCGGTCCTGCCCCATGATCTCGAGCGACGCGGTGGCGCGGCCGTCGGTACCCGACACCACGCCCGAGAGTATCGGATCGAGCAGCGACAGAGGCAGACCCTCCAGATCGGCCTCGGCGTAGTAGCGGCGCGAGGCGGGGGCGTAATAGCCGCGGACGATGTTCGATCCGGTATTGCGGTTGCGGACCATGACGCGCGCACGCTGCTGTTCGAAGTCCCAGTGCGAGTCGAGCCGCAGCGGCGCCACGGCCACCCCGTTCACGCCGAGGCTGTCGATGGTGATGTCGGCCGTCATTTCGCCGCGGTTGAGCGCCGCCTTGATCGAGGCCGTGCCATTGCCGAAGCCGTCGACCGAGTAGCCCATGCGCGAGGCGAAGCCCATGAACGGGGCGAGGTTGAAATCGTGCAGACGCATGGTGAGCGAATCGTCGCGGCTGCGCGACGCCACGCCGCCCAAACGCAGCATCTGCTCGCCGCTGCGCACGAGGAAGTCGCCGATGACGATACGCGCCGTGTCGACGGTTATCAGGTCGGAGGTTATGCGCCACACCTTGCTGCCGCTCGTTATGGTGGAGGGAAGCACGTTCATGGTCACGCGCCGCATGCCCGTTCCGGCATCGCGGCCGATGCGCGCGGTAAGCCCCACCACGCCCGAAAGCGAATCGGCCGGGTCGGAGAAACCCGCTGACAGCGACACGCGGTTGTTCTTGGCTCCGCCCATGACCGACAGCTGCGGCATGTGGAACGCTCCGGCGTAGAAATCCTCGGAGCTGAGATACATGGCCAGCGAATCGCCCTGATTCGAGACGTTAAGGTTCAGCTTGGTGGCCAGAATATTGCCGCGTTCGAGATAATCGGACTCGGCGCGCAGCAGGATATGGTTGGCGGCGGGGTTCATCACGAAGCTGAGTTTCGAGCCGCCGGCCAGCTGCAATCCGTCGGATATGGCGTCGAGCAGCGGATCGACCCGCTTGACCGTGACCGACAGTGCGGAATAGCCGTCGTCGCCGCTGTTCTCGTAGCCGGCGGCCGACTCGTCGGAGAGTCCGGGCAGATACTTGCGCATGGATGCCTGAAGATATTTCGACAGTTCGGCGTAGCTCGTCGGGCCGGTGAACGTGGCGTCGGCGAAATCGGACGTGAGGTTGAGCGAGCGCCGGCCGTCGACGCTTCGGGCCGAGACCTTCATCTCGCCGCTGCGCAGCGTGTCGGCGTTGTAGACATAGCTTCCGCGGTCGAGCGACAGAGTGCCGTTCATGTCGTCGGGGCCGTTGCCCACGGCATACAGCTCGGCGTCGAATCCGAGCAGGGCCACCGAATCGCGGCGGTTGATGTTCATGGCATGCAGGTCGGCCGAGGCCAGATGCAGTTTGAAATCGTAGATGGACTGCTCGCCGTTCATGTCGGCCATGCCGTTCAGATCCATGCGCAGAGGTCCGCGGTCGCTGCGGACCGATCCGGAGAAACTGCGGCCGGCGATGCGACCGGCAAGCGCCACGGAGTCGTAGGTGCAGCCGTTGAACTCGAAGGCGCTGACCACGCCGTCCACCTCGCCCGACAAGCCGTTACCGCCGGCGAAGCCGGTGAAGCGCACGGAGGCCGAAGCAGGTCCGAGCGACGGATTGCGCAGCAGGCGGCCCAGACGCAGATGACGCACATCGGCCGAAGCCGTAATCGCCGACGCGTCGCGCACGCCCCCGGTCTTTGCCGGACGGCGCGTCACGGCAAGCGAGGCGTTACCGGCCTGCGTGGTGAGCTTGAGCCGCGTATCGAACGAAGCTATTCCACCGCTGAACGAACCGGCGCATACGATGTCGCCGGCGGCGCCGGCCATGGACCGCAGACGGTCGGACAGCGCCTTGCCGGCGATGCCCTCGGACAGGGCCGAGATGTCGGCCTCGCAGGTGGCCAGCCGCTTCAGGTCGAGCGTCATGGAGGCGCGCTTCACATCGGGCAGCCCCTTCATGTGCACCGAGGCGCGCAGCGAGCTGCGCCGGCCGAACGAGACGTTGTGTACATCGACCCTGAGGTCGGCCACGGTGCCGTCGACGGCGATGTCGGCATCGTCGAGGGCGAGTTTCCACGGCAGCAGTTTCGGGGCGAAGTGAGCCACATCGTCGGTCGAGACGCGGGTGCGGTAAAGTTCGCCGTCGATGGTCACGTTATGGATGAAATCCTTGTAGGCGGCCCAGTCGTCGCCACGGAGCCTGAGCGAGCGCAGACGCACCTCGGAGTCCTCGGCGTCGATCTCGAAATCGCGCAGGTCAATAAGACCGCGGTCAACAAGAAAACGGCCCGAGAAGTTGCGGATGGTGAACCCGCTGTGTTCGACGGTGGTGAAGTTGCGGATGTGGCCGCCCACCGCCCCGCCGTCGAGCGTGAAGTCGTCGATGAAGGCCGAGGTGTGTTCGAGATGCAGGTCGCTGTAGTCGATGCCGTACTCGGGATCGCGGTGTTCGCGGCGCTCGATGACCAGCGTCAGGCCGTCGATCTGCACGTCGCTTATCTTCAGCGCGAAATCGCCCTTCCGCTCCCGATCGGGCGACGAAAGGCGGCTGACGATCTGCTTGATGTTGGTCTCGCCCTCGGGAGTCTCGTGTATGCGCAGGCGGGCATTGTTCACAGAGCCGTTGCGCAGCATTATGCCCGACTTGTCGGGGAACCCGGCCAGATGGATGCGCATGTCGCCCACGTAAAGCAGGGTGTCGTGCTGGTAGTCCTCGACATAGAAATCACCGACGCGCAGGCTGCCCATGGCGCCCAGACGTATGCGGCCGATGGAGACGGTGGTGCCGAGCCGGCGCGAGATGTATCCGGCAGCACGGCCGACGATAAAATTCTGCACCGACGGCAGATCGATGCACAGCGCAAGCACAATGGGACAAAATATCAGAAACAATAGCGTGACTGATAGTGCCTTTAACAATATTTTCGTAACTTTGCGCATCGTGACAAGCGTCATAAAACTTACAAATGTAGATAATTTTCTATTAAAAATAGAAACAACCTCTTAAAAAATGGACATAACCATACTCGGCATAGAGTCGTCATGCGACGACACGTCGGCAGCCGTCATACGCAACACCACCCTGCTGTCGAACGTCATAGCCTCGCAGGCGGTGCACGTGAAGTACGGCGGCGTGATACCCGAACTGGCATCGCGCGCCCACCAGCAGAACATAATCCCCGTGGTGGACACGGCGCTGAAGGATGCGGGCGTGACGCCCGACAAGGTGGACGCCATAGCCTTCACGCGCGGCCCGGGACTGCTGGGATCGCTGCTCGTGGGCACGTCGTTCGCCAAGGGACTCGCCATAGCGAACAACATACCGCTCGTGGAGGTGAACCACCTGCAGGGGCACATACTGTCGCACTTCATCGACCTGCCCGACCGCCGAATGCCCCACCCCGACTTCCCGTTCCTGTGTCTGTTAGTGAGCGGAGGACACACCCAAATCGTAAAGGTGTCGTCGCCGCTGGAGATGGAGATCGTGGGCACCACCATCGACGACGCCGCAGGCGAAGCATTCGATAAGTGTGCCAAAGTGATGGGACTCCCCTACCCGGGCGGCCCGGTGATCGACAAACTGGCCAAAGAGGGCGATCCGAAGGCGTTCGGATTCGCACGTCCGCACGTCCGCGGCGAGTTCGACTACTCGTTCTCGGGGCTGAAAACGTCGTTCCTCTACACGCTGCGCGACAAGGTGGCCGAGGACCCCGGCTTCGTCGAGCGGCACAAGGCCGACCTGTGCGCATCGCTGCAACACACCATAATTGACATTCTGCTGGACAAGCTGATAAAGGCATCGAAAAGCTACGGGATCAGGGACATAGCCATAGCCGGAGGAGTGTCGGCCAACTCGGGGCTGCGCAACGCCGTGGCCGAGACGGGCCGCCGCCGCGGATGGCGCACGTTCATACCCGAAATGAAGTTCACCACCGACAACGCCGCCATGATAGCCGTGGCGGGCTACTACCGCTACTGCAACAACATGTTCTCGGATCTGGGCGTGTCGCCTGTGGCGCGGCTGGAGGAGATTTTGTAGCGGCCCGGAACAGAAAACGGGACGGGCCTGCGGCCGCGGACCGCACCGCCAAAACAGCGGTCAAGCAGGCCGCCCAAAGAAAAAGTCACCGGCCGGCATCCCCTCAAGGGACAGCCGGCCGGTGATTTTGCGACAGAATGGCCGTCATTCGTTTACGACGATGTAGAGGAATGCCGGCTCCCCGGTGAACACGTTGCCCGACACAACCTTGAGGCTCTTCACCTTGCCGATCGGAATGCTGCGGAAATAGTCGCGCATCTTATCCGGCGACACCCGCACCGCATTGCCGTTGACCATCACCTCGAACAATTCATTGTGCATGACCGTGGCCGGAGTCGAGAACGGATCGACGGCCGGCATGTCGCATACGGCATCGAGCAGGGTGCATCCCTCGTAGGCCGGATGAGAGGCATTGGGCGTCATCTGGAATCCGGAGTTGCTGCACACGATGCGGTTGCCGCGCGCCGCGCCGTCCACAACCGCGCCATCCTTCGGCGACAGCACGAAATTCCGCTCGGCGACACTCTGCGAGGCGACGACCATCTCGACGATCTGCCGTTCGTATCCGGGCGCCGTGACATCGACGAAACAGTTGCCGCCGGGAAACACGAGGCTGAAATGCCCGTCACGTTTGCTCACGCAATTGAAGGAATTCGACACGGCGGCGGATTTGGTCACCGTGACGTTGGCGCCGGCTATCGGACTGCCGTCGGGCGAGGTGACCACACCCTTGACGGTGCCCTTCATCGCATCGGGAAACACGACTTTGTCATTTCCCGTGACCTGACGCACGGACACGACCTCCGTCTGGCCCCATGCAGGACAGGAGCATAACAGAAAAACGGCGACTGATAAAATACCTATCTTCATTGTCGACTGGTTTAGCTGGTCAATATTTCACGCCGGCCCGCACAGATCGGGCCGTTATGCGTGCAAATATATTACAAATAAACGACCGATCCAAAGCCTGAGGTTACACAGGCGGCATAAACAATCGGGCGGAACGCAAGCCGAA
Organism: uncultured Alistipes sp.; assembly: GCA_964519525.1. Lineage (GTDB taxonomy): Bacteria > Bacteroidota > Bacteroidia > Bacteroidales > Rikenellaceae > Alistipes. The sequence continues at coordinate 7,428 of CAZFIN010000065.1, forward strand.
ATATAGAAATACAAAACATTTTACTCGCCATATAGAATATTTCCGTATATTTGCCGCAAACAACCGCCGCTCCCGCAGGAGGGCGGGAACCAAAACGGAAAAGAATGATGAAAACACTGAAAATCGGAGATCTGCTTGCACGCGTGCCTATCGTGCAGGGAGGCATGGGAGTGGGAATATCGCTCTCGGGACTGGCCTCGGCAGTGGCCGACGCAGGAGGCGTCGGCGTGATCTCGTCGGCCGGACTGGGCGTGATATACCGCGACTATTCGAACGACTACGACGAAGCGAGCATCTGGGGCCTGAAGCAGGAACTGCGCAAGGCACGCGAGATAACGAAAGGCATAATAGGCGTGAACGTAATGGTGGCCATGTCGAACTTCGCCGACATGGTGCGCACGGCCGTGGCCGAGAAGGCCGACATCATATTCTCGGGCGCGGGGCTGCCGCTCAGCCTGCCGTCGTTCCTCAGCAGCGACTCGACCACCAAGCTCGCACCCATAGTGTCGTCGGCACGCGCGCTGAAGGTGATATGCCGCCGGTGGATAGGCGAATACGGCTACACGCCCGACGCCGTGGTGGTCGAAGGCCCCAAGGCCGGAGGACACCTCGGATACAGCAACGAGCAGCTGGGCGACAGCCGCTGCACGCTAGAGCAGATAGTGCCCGAGGTGGTGGCCGAGGTGCGCGAGATAGAGCAGCGTCAGGGCAAGCACATACCGGTGATAGCCGGCGGCGGAATATACACGGGCGAGGACATATACGACATAACATCGCTCGGCGCCGAGGGCGTGCAGATGGGCACGCGCTTCGTCACCACCGAGGAGTGCGACGCCTCGGACGAGTTCAAGCAGACATACATCCACGCCCGCAGGGAGGACATCGAGATCATACAGAGCCCCGTGGGGATGCCCGGCCGCGCCATACACAACTCGTTCCTCGAAAAGGTGAAGGCGGGGCTGAAGCGACCGAAGGCGTGTCCGTTCAACTGCATAAAGACATGCGACGTGAGCCGCTCGCCGTACTGCATCATGCTGGCGCTGTACAACGCATTCAGGGGCAAGCTGGAGAACGGCTACGCATTCTGCGGCTCGAACGCATGGCGCGCCGACAGGATAGTGAGCGTGCGCGAGCTGATCGACACGCTCAAGCGCGAGTTCGACAGCAAGGTGGCGTCGCTGAAGGGAATATAGCCGGAAGCGTCACACGAAACCGATGCTCCGGATTTTCGTATTGCGGCGGTCGGACACCTCGCGCTCGACGATGCCGGTCAGCACGTCGGGAGCGTCGTGCCAGCGGTTGGCGCGGAACTCGCGCCGGTAGGAGGCAAGATGGGCATACATCTCGGGCCAGCGCTGCGCCCAGCCGCGCGGAAAACGCACGGTGTGCAGCACGGTGGCCGAATTGGAGAGTATGCGCGCCTCCTTGTTGCCGCTCTGGTGGAACCATTCGACCCTGACGCGCGGAGCGAGCCGTTGCAGCGCACGGGCGAAGCCGCGGCCGCCGTTGTTGCTCTCGACGAGCGCCGAACGCACGTCGGAGCGCACGAGCATGCCAGCCACGAGCCCCTCGGTCACCTCCATAGGTTCGCGCGAGTATACGGCGTCGAGGACATACACCGTGCCGTCGGAATCGACGGCGTAGCTCACCGAGCACAGATAGTCGTCGCCCGTGTCGGCCGTATCGGTATAGCCGGCGCGGCGCACGATGTCGGCGGGCAGCGAATCGTACTCGGCGAACCCGTCGCCGTAGAGCAGTCCGCCGCTCGAGGAGGGCCGCCCCTGATACATACATTCGAAACGCACCGGATCGAGCCGCCGCTTGGCCGCGAGCAGCGCGGCGCTCTGCCGCTCGGGCCACAGGGCCTCGCCCACGGCCCGCGGATCGACTCCGCACGGCGGACGGCTCTTGAGAGCCTCGAGATTCAGGCTCAGCCAGTCGTCGTGCCCCACCTTTCCTATATCGTCCCACTCGCGCAACTCGACACAGCGTTCGCGGCGGCGCAGCACACCTATCAGATCGTCCTCGTGCCAGCGCGTGAAGACGATCAGTTCGCGCGAAGCGTTGTGCATGCGCGTGCGAACGACCGAGGTGTACCACTCCCAGCAATTCTCGCGCACGACGGGGGAGTTGGCCTCCATGGCATCCTTGTAGAGATCGTCGAGTATGAAGCAGTCGACGCGGTTGCCGGTGAGCGACCCCTCGCGCCCGACGGAGAGTATGCTGCCGTCGCGGCCGACGATCTCGGCCTCGTCGGCCGTGCGCAGATACTGCGGAGGTTTACCGCCGCACTTGATGCGCGTGCCGGGAAACAGCTCGCCGTACTCGGCCGACTCGATGATGCGTTGCACGCGTCGGTTGAAACGGTTGGCAAGCGAAGCCGAATAGGATGCCACGGCCACACGCTCGTCGGGATTGAGGCCGAGGATGTACGCAGGCAGAAGCGTGCTCGCCCCCACGCTCTTTCCATGCTGCGGCGGCATGGAGATCATGAGCTTGCGGATACGCCCCGAGGCGAACTCGCCGAGCAGACGGTAGTAGGCCCGATGGAACGGGCGAAGTTCGAGAAACGGATAGAGCCGCACGGCGAAATCGGCGAATGCCATGCCCTCGCCGGTCGGAATGCCGACGGCCGAAGATTCGATTGTATCCCCCATATGCTAACAGTAGAAATATTTACGCAGTTCACTGAATGAAAAATCGTTGGGCACCTCGCCCTCTTCGGTCACGGTGTGGAACTCCCACCACACGGGAACCAGATCGGAGATGGTGTCGAAATCGCCCTCGGGCATACGTTCGAGGTGGCGGCAGACGACGGCCGACAGCGTAAGACGGCATTCGGTTCCGGCGTCGTCGAATGTCACGGAACCGGAAAAGTAGCCGGCGCGGCCGACAAGCTCGACAAGACGCGAGGCAACATCATTGTAAAGGGATGATGAAACGGTGTACATGGTTGATAATGTATTGTTTTTTGGCATGAATAATTTGCGGTTTCGAATAAATTGATTAACTTTGCGGTACAAAAGTAGTTCAAATATTGAATTTATATTCGTCTGAATACAAAAATTTGATATAAAAATTTCTTATACCCACACTATGGAAAGTAGGATAAAACTGATACGCAAGGAGCTTAAACTAACGCAAGAGCAGCTTGCACAGCGACTTGGCATAGGCAAAGCGGCACTCTCGATGATCGAGACCGGCAAGTGCGGACTCTCGATGCGCAACAAGAACATACTGGTTCAGGATTTGAACGTCAATCCCGACTGGCTCGACAGCGGGAACGGCAGCATGTTCAACGCCGAGCCCGAATTCACCGCATTCCGCCTGCGGTCGGACAACTCGCTGCCGATGCAGAGCGTGCCGCTGTACTCGATAGAAGGAACGGCCGGACTGGTGCCGCTGTTCTCCGACAGTTCGGCCAACAAACCGGTGAACTACATACACATTCCCAACCTGCCGAAGTGCGACGGCGCGATATACATAGTGGGCGATTCGATGTACCCGCTGCTCAAGAGCGGCGACATAGTGCTGTACAAGCAGTTGCAGGACATAGAGAGCATATTCTGGGGCGACATGTACCTGCTGTCGATAGATCTGGACGGCGAGGAGTACATAACGGTGAAGTACATCCAGAAATCGGAGCGAAAGGGGTATGTGAAGCTCGTGAGCCAGAATCCGCACCACGCCGACAAGGACATAGAGATGAACCGCATACGCGCCATAGCGCTCGTGAAGGCCAGCATACGCATGAACTCG
>CAZFIN010000066.1:0-11099 GCA_964519525.1 uncultured Alistipes sp.
CTCCACGCTGTCGGGGGTGAAGAATGCCCTTATCTCGTGGCCGCGCCGCCAGTCGCACTGCGGATGCGTGGCCGTCAGACAACGGTAGTCCGACGACTCGGGTATGACGATCTGCGTCGAGATGCCGCGCCGCGCGAACTCGGCGCCGAGCATGCGCGTCACCGCCGCTATCTCGCGGTTGGTGGCCGGCGTACCCTCCTGCTTGGGTCCGATCCAGTTCCAATGGCCGTCGGGCTCGTTGAAGGGCGAGACGTAGCCGAACCGCACCGAATCGTGCCGCCCGATACCCTCGACGACATCGGCTATATAACTCACGAAGGCCTGCCCGCCGCCGCTGCACAGGTTGAAGGTGTGGTCGCCGCCCGTATTGGTTGCCAGTCCGTTGCGGGTGAAACGCACATCGGGCGAGTTGACGAAAAGCAGGAAATTCTCCACTCCGCGCCGCCGCGCCTCGGCCAGAAACCGCCGCTGCCCCCGGAGCCGGCTCCAGTCGTATTCTCCCGTGGGAAGAATGAAACTCTCGCCGCGCGTACCGAAGTCGATCCCGCTCGCATCGCCCTGCTCGGCGCTGCCGGCCGTAAGGTTGAATCGCCACAGCGAAAGACCTATGCCCCGCGGACGGCCCGTCACGTCGTATTCGAGGCTGAAAAGCCAGTCGGCCGCGCGTGCGACAAGCTGCTCGTCGGCCTCGCCAAGGAAACGCATGGTCCATGCGTCGGAGGCTCCGAAGTTGTCGATCGTCTGGTGTTTGACCCCATCGTCGACCATTATGCGTATCGTGCGCGAGGGGCGCAGAGGTGCGGCGGCGCACAGCAGCGCGAGACCGGCGAGGAGTACGGGGCGGAAATGATTCATCGTGCGAAACGGTAATGGTTACAAGCGTAAAGATAACGATTTTTCCCGAATTGCGGCCCGCACGGCGCAAACATACCGTGAAACGGCGGACACGCGGCTCCGCCGGGCCGCACTGCCTCCGCAGCAGACCGCATCGCGGCCGATTCCGTAAAAATGGTTATACGATCCGTAACCCGAATAAACCTGCGAAACGGAAAATATCGTATTTTTGCATGTAGATCAAAGCGGACCGTTACATATAAATAAAATAAGCGTTATGCGTAAGACTATAAAATTTGTATTCACACTGCTGTCGATAGTGTCCACCGTGCATCTGTCGGCGCAACAAACATCGGAAAACATGGATCGAATAGAACTTTGCAAGAAAAACTACAACGCCCTGTTCGGCGGCGAGGCGCTCACGGGCGAAGGCCCCGACCGGGAACTGATGGACATATTACAGAAATACATATTCGGCGAGGTGTTCGCCGTGGGCAATCTCGACATGCGCACGCGCGAACTGATCACCTGCACCGTGCTGACCGCCATGCAGACCCTGCCGCAGCTGAAGGCCCACGCCGGCGCGGCGCTGAACGCAGGGGCCACGCCCGTGGAGCTGCGCGAGGCCGTGTACCAGTGCGCGCCCTTCATCGGGTTCCCGCGCACGCTCAACGCCGTGTCGACCGTCAACGAGGTATTCGCCGAGCGCGGCATAACGCTGCCGCTCGAATCTCAGGCCACGGTGACGGAGCAGGACCGTGCGCAAAAGGGCGCGGCCATTCAGCAGCGGCTCTACGGCGACGAGATAGCGCGCGAGATGGCGCAGATGCCCGAAAGCTCGGCCAGCGAGGTGGCCCGGTTCCTCACCGAGTTCTGCTTCGGCGACATATACACGCGCCGGGGACTCGACCTGAAGACGCGCGAACTGCTCGCGCTGTGTCTGTTCGTCACCATGGACGCCGACGCACAGATCGGCGCCCACATAAAGGGCAACCTCCGGCTCGGCAACAGCCGCGACACCATAGCGGCAGCATTCGTGCAGTGCCTGCCCTACACGGGCTTTCCGTCGGTGCTGAAGGCGTTCCGCATACTGAAAAACATCAATGACCGAAACGATACCGCGATGGACGACATGACATTCGACGCGCAAAGCGTCATCTTTCCCATAGGCCAGCAGGGACCCGCCGAGTGGTTCACGGGCAAGGTATACGTAACCACGCTGATGAATCCCACCGACGATCTGCACTACGTCATCGGCGACGTGAAATTCGAGGCCGGCGCCCGCACCTACTGGCACACCCATCCGATCGAGCAGATACTGCTGTGCACCGACGGCGAGGGCATATATCAGGAGAAGGGCAAACCCGCACGCAGGCTGGCGAAGGGCGACGTGGTGGTGATTCCGCCCCACGCCGAACACTGGCACGGCGCGGCGGCCGGCAGCCGGTTCACCCACGTCGCCATAACCAATTTCAAGGACGGCGGCAACGTGACGTGGCTGCGTCCCGTATCGGAGCAGGAGTATGCCGGATCGAACATGTAGCGCCATGCGGAAAGAAGTGGTACTGCTGACCGGGGCGGGACAGATAGGTATGGCCATAGCCCGCCGCGTCAGCGCAGGAAAGAAGATAGTCATAGGCGACATCGACGCCGGCAACGCCAGCGCCGCGGCCGATCTGCTGAACGGGGCGGGATTCGACGCCGCGGCCGTCCGCATGGATCTGTCGTCGCGCGACGACATACTCGCGGCCATAGCCGAAGCGCAGGGCTTCGGACGGATCACCACCCTGATAAACGCCGCCGGGGTATCGCCCAGTCAGGCCTCGGTGGAGACCATCCTGAAGGTCGATCTCTACGGTACGGCGGTATTGCTGGAGCAGGTAGGCAAGGTGATAGCCGAAGGCGGCGCGGGCATCACCGTTTCGAGCCAGTCGGGACACCGCATGCCGGCCCTGACGGCCGAAACCGACCGGCTGCTGGCCACCACTCCGCCCGAGGAGCTGCTGCAGCTGGACGTTCTGCGGCCCGAGAACATAACCGACACGCTGCACGCCTACCAGATGGCGAAGCGGTGCAACGTGAAGCGCGTCATGGCCGAGGCGGTCAGATGGGGCGAGCGCGGCGCACGCATAAACTCCATATCGCCCGGAATAATAGTCACGCCGCTGGCCCGGGACGAGTTCAACGGTCCGCGCGGCGATTTCTACAAAGACATGTTCGCCCGATGTCCGGCCCGCCGCCCCGGCACGGCCGACGAGGTGGCCGCGGCGGCAGAACTGCTGCTCGGCCCGCAGGGAGCGTTCATAACGGGTGCCGACCTGCTGATCGACGGAGGCGCCACGGCGTCGTACTTCTACGGGCCGCTGAATCCGCAGGGCGGATCGTGACCCGTCCCGGGTGCGCCGGCCTGCGGCTTTCCCGACCCGCCGAAACGCGGACAGGCCGTCCGGAAGATTTGTCCGGACGGCTTGTTTGCGTTATATTTGCAGCCGTACAAACACACGATATCATGAAAACATCACCCCTGCCCGGCATCTGCACGGCCGCACACCTGCGGCGGACACTCATCGCGGCGCTCACCGCACTGGCGGCGACCGCATGCAGCGGATTCAGCCGCACCGAACGCGCGACGATCGGCCGCGGCGGCGACGGCATCATGCGGGTGCTGAGCATAGCCGACAGCGCCGACTCGCTCATGCTGCGCCGTCATTCGGCGGAAATGGACGCCCGCACGGCGGCCTCGGCCGATTTCGCGCTTCTGCGGCGCAGGATGCTCGCCACCGTGCGCGACCCGCAGAACGAAGGCGTGGGCATAGCCGCACCGCAGGTGGGCATTCTGCGCCGCGTGATAGCCGTACAGCGTTTCGACAAGGCCGGCGAGCCGTTCGAATTCTATCTTAATCCCGAGATACTGTCGGCCGGCGGAGCCGTCGAGACCGGCCGGGAGGGATGCCTGTCGGTTCCCGACATTTACGGCACGGTCGCGCGGCCGCGACGCATAACGCTGCGCTACCGCGACACCGGATTCAACGAAGTGACCGAGACGGTGGAGGGATTCACGGCAGTCATCTTCCAGCACGAGATCGACCATCTGGACGGCATTCTGTTCACCGACCGCATGCAGGACCCCGCTCCTGCGGCTAAACGGCCGGCATCGGAATAACACACAACAAAAAAAGGCCGCTAAAGATGTGCTCGGCCTTCGAAAAATATTGAGGGATTTGATTGGAAACATTCCTTTGTCCAACCGCTCCGGTCACCCGTCCGGCGGTCCTGACTGTGTCGGGATCCGGCGCCGGCCGGTCGGAAACGTGGTGCGATACCTGCATAAACAACGGAGCAGGCCCGGATTTTTATGCATGACGGAAAAACGCCTGACGAACGACGCGCCACCGAGGGCTGTTTATTAAATTCTGCTTGCCACCGTTAAACTTTTTACCGTCAGAATCACATTGCAAAGATGCGGAATATATTTCGAAATAAAAAGAAAATTCAACAAAATTCGATATTTTCTCAACCATTTACGCATATTTACCTATTCTGCAACAAAACTCGCATCGAAACCGGCACTGCCGAATCATGCGTTACGGCCATAAATTCCTATATTTGCATAACAAAAAAACAGTTGTGAACATGAACAGGATAATATCGGCCGTATTTCTGCTCTCGGCGCTCGCCGCATTCGGCCAGGACCGCGGAACGGAACATTACACCCGGCGCGATGTATGGAGGGCATACGACGCGTTCAACGCCGTGTTTCTCGACAGCGGCAAACACATATACAAGACCGATTCCGACGCGCCCCACGCCACCGACCGCTTCAACGGCGCGGCCGCGATATGGTGCCAGCCCATATGCTGGAACATGGCCATGGATGCATGCAGGCTGGCCGAAAGCCGTGGCGACCGCCGCCGCGCCGAACGCTACGGACAGCTCGTGCGCGACATATTCGAGGGCGAGAAGGCGCACTACGCCGGATTCGACTTCGACGACAACAACGAAAACACGGGATGGTTCATCTACGACGACATAATGTGGTGGACGATCTCGCTCGCGCGGGCATACGCGTTTTTCGGCGACGAGGAGTATCTGCGGCTGTCGGAGGATAGCTTCCGCCGCGTATGGCACGGCTCGGACAAGGTGGGCGACACCGGATCGTACGATCCGGCCGAAGGCGGCATGTTCTGGCGCTGGTATCCGATACGCAATCCCGAGCCCAACCGTCCGGGCGACGGCAAGATGGCCTGCATAAACTTTCCGACGGCGGTGGCCGCCCTGATGCTGCACAGCAGCGTGCCGGCCGGCCGCAGGAGCGGAGGCCGCTACCCCACCGGCGAGGAGTATCTGGCCCGCGGCAGGGAGATATACGAATGGGGCGTGCGGAACCTGTTCGATCCCGCCACGGGACGCATAGCCGACAGCCGTCACGGCACGGGCGAGCCGGCGTGGAAAACGCACGTCTACAATCAGGCCACATTCATCGGAGCCTCGGTGCTGCTGTACAAGGCCACGGGCGAGCGCCGCTACCTCGACAACGCCATAAAAGCCGCCGACCACACGGTCGGCGCCATGTCGGCCCGGCACGGGCTGCTGCCGTTCGAGGACGGCATCGAGCAGGGAATCTACACGGCCATTTTCGCCCAGTACATGGCCATGCTCGTCTACGACTGCGGACAGCGGCAATACCTGCCGTTCCTGCGCCGGAACATCGCGGCGGGCTGGCGCAACCGCGACCGCCGGCGCGCGATATGCGGCGGCGAATACTGGCGGCCGCTGACACCCGGCCAGACGGTCGACTCCTACTCGGCCTCGGGCATACCCGCGCTGATGCTGGCCTTTCCGCCGGAAAGATAGCGGCCGACCGGAATTATTGACTATATTTGCAACGAGACGAAAACCGAATAAACCTTAACCTTATGAAAAAACTGACACTGCTGGCCGCCGCGCTGGCCGCCGGCACAGCCGGAATCTGCCAGACCCCCTACTGGCAGGATGTGGCCACGGTAGCCGTCGGCCGCGAGAATCCGCACACCGAATTCGTAACCTACCCCACGGTCGAGGCCGCCGCCAAGCGCGACTTCGCCGCATCGGACAACTACCGTCTGCTGAACGGCGTATGGAAATTCAGGTATTACGGCGCATATGGCGACGTTCCCGCATCGGCGACCGATCCGGCCACCGACGTCGCGTCGTGGGACGACATAAAGGTCCCGGGCAACTGGGAACTTCAGGGTCACGGAACGGCCATATACGTGAACCACCCCTACGAGTTCCAGCCGCACAATCCGCAGCCGCCCGCGCTGCCCGAGGCCAACCCCGTAGGCATCTACCGCCGCGAGTTCACCATAGGTCCCGAATGGGCCGGCAAGGATGTGTTCCTCAATCTGGCCGGAGCCAAATCGGGCGTTTACGTCTATGTGAACGGCCGCGAGGCGGGTTACAGCGAGGATTCGAAGGATCTGGCGCAGTTCCGCATAACCGATTACATACGTCAGGGCGAGAACACGCTCGTGCTTAAGATATTCCGCTGGAGCACCGGATCGTATCTCGAATGTCAGGACTTCTGGCGCATCAGCGGCATCGAGCGCGACGTGTATCTGAGCGCGCAGGCCAAGACCACGATACGCGACTTCGAGGTGGTGTCGACTCTCGACGACGGGTACCGCGACGGTCTGTTCACGCTTCGCGTGATGACCTCGGGCGACGGCGCGTGCGAGGTGGGCTGCGATCTGAAGGACGCCTCGGGCCGGAGCGTGCTCAAGGCCTCGAAGCAGGTCAGCGGCGGCGATACGGCCGTATTCGAGGGACGGATAGCCGACGTGGAGAAGTGGTCGGCCGAGAATCCTGCCCTCTACCGTCTGACGATGAGCATAAGCAGCGGCGGCGAAACCGAATACGTCCCGTTCAACGTGGGATTCCGCCGCTTCGAAATCACGCAGACGGCCGCGAAAAGCGAGTCGGGACGCCCCTACGACGTATTTCTGGTGAACGGGCAGCCCGTCAAGTTCAAGGGAGTGAACGTCCACGAGCACAACGAGTTCACGGGTCACTACCTCACGGAGGATGATCTGCGCCACGATCTGGAGATCATGCGCCGCAACAACATCAACGCCGTGCGTACCAGCCACTATCCGCAGCCGCGCCGTTTCTACGAACTGTGCGACGAGATAGGCATCTATGTCTACTGCGAGGCCAACATCGAGTCGCACGGAATGGGATACAGCACCAACAAGGGCGGTTCGCTGGCCAACAATCCCGCATGGAAAGCGCCTCATCTCGACCGCATAAACAACATGTACGAGATCTACAAGAACTACCCCTGCGTCACCATCTGGTCGCTGGGCAACGAGGCCGGCAACGGCTACAACTTCTATCTGGGCTACGAACTGATACAGAACCGCGAGCACGGCGCAGGCCGTATGAACCGCCCCATCTGCTACGAACGCGCCCAATGGGAGTGGAACAGCGACATGTACGTGCCGCAGTATCCGGGCGCGAACTGGTTCGAGAGCATCGGACGCCGCGGCGCCGACCGCCCCATCGTGCCGTCGGAGTATGCCCACGCAATGGGCAACTCGACCGGTTCGCTGTGGCTGCAATGGCAGAGCATATACCGTTACCCCAACCTTCAGGGCGGATTCATCTGGGACTGGATCGATCAGGGTTTCGCCGAGAAGGACGAGAACGGCGTGAAGTACTGGACCTACGGAGGCGACTACGGCGTGAATACACCGAGCGACGCCAACTTCCTCTGCAACGGCATCATCAATCCCGACCGCACGCCTCACCCCGCCATGGCCGAGGTGAAGTACGCTTACAGCGACATAGCGTTCGCTCGCGGAGCGGCCCCCGACGAGTATGAGGTAATCAACCGTTTCTACTTCAAGGACCTGAGCGACTACAAGATACGCTACACCTACATGGCCGACGGCCGTCCCGTCGGCACGGGCTATCTGACGGCCGAGGCGGCGCCGCAGTCGTCGTGCACGGTCAAGATACCCGGAGCCGGAGCCCTGACGAAGAACGGCGGCGCGGCGATAGTGCTCAAACTGGAGGCCGTCACCGCCCGCGACGAGCGTCTCGTGCCGGCCGGACATGTCGTGGCCCACGACGCTTTCGAGGTACAGCGGGCCATCCGCCCCGACTACGCATCGGCTCCGAGCAAGCCGCTGAAGGTAACGGACAACGGCGAGGTCATCACGGTAGCGGGCGGCAAGGTGTCGTTCACGTTCGACAGACGTAAAGGCATCGTAACGTCATACAGATACGGCAACCGCGAAATTCTCGCCGACGGATTCGGTCTGCGTCCCAATTTCTGGCGCGCACCCACAGACAACGACTTCGGCAACGGAGCGCCGGCGCGATGCGGGAAGTGGCGCGAGGCAGGCACGGAGTTCAAGGCCGATGCAAAGGTTTCGAGCGCCGGCAACGGCGTAACCGTGAACGTCACCTACGCACTGCCCTACGGAGCGTCGCTCGACGTGGCCTACACGATAAATGCCGCCGGTCACCTCACCGTGAGGAGCGCGTTCGCAGGCGGCAAGGGCGACAATCTGCCCGAACTGCCCCGTCTGGGAGTACGGTTCCGGCTGCCGCGCAGCATGGAGAGTTTCAGCTACTACGGACGCGGCCCCGAGGAGAACTACTGGGACCGCAACAACGGCACGCTGCCCGGACTCTACTCAACCACAGCCACCGCCGAGAACTATCCCTACGTCCGTCCGCAGGAGACGGGCCACCACACCGACACGGAGTGGATACGCTTCAGGAATCTGGAGCTTGTGGCCGACGGCGCCATGGAGTTCAACATCCTGCCCAACGCCATCGAGGAGTACGACCCCGCCACCGCCACCAAACGCGACTGGCAATGGCGCCGTTTCTTCGAGGGCGACACCGACACACAGGGCGGACGCCGGCAGATGCACACCAACGACATCGACACATCGGCACGCGACTTCATCGAGGTGTGTCTCGACTACCGCCAGACCGGCGTGGGCGGCTACGACAGCTGGGGATCGCGACCCGAGGCGGCCTGCACGCTGCGCAGCGACGGCAATTACGAATGGGCGTTCACCTTCGTACCGAGATAGGCACGGCGTGCCACCTCCGGCGGAGGTTCTTCGCAGGGACCTGCCGCCGGAAACCATTAGGCTCGCACACATCGTCATAACCTTCAGAAAAGAAACGCTCCGGAACTTAACTCCGGGGCGTTTTTCCTGAAAATAAAACACCTATGAGCACCGACCGTCAAAGCACAGGGCATGAAGCCGCAGCGCGTGGCATAAACCGCGGCGAACCGATCGACGCACTTGTAAAGAAACCGTGGTGGATAGGATATTATCCTGCCCGAACGCGCACTATGGCCTGCGCCGGCAATTATGATGCCTATAACGGCTGTCGAACAACATGCGAACCCGTTAAGCGGCAGGGGATATTCCGCGTCCGGCAAATAGATTGATTAAAATTGTTTTTTAACCGTATTTATTTGCGGAACAAAAAAAAATGCCTACATTTGCACACCAATTTTACAATTGCAGCCCAGATGGCGGAATCGGTAGACGCGCTGGTCTCAAACACCAGTAGGTTCACCCCTGTGCCGGTTCGACCCCGGCTCTGGGTACGCAATCGGGGAACAGTGTCGTCTGCTCCCCGATTTTCATTTTTTAATCCTCGCAACTCTTTGGTTTGTGTATAGATAAGTTCGAGCACCTTGTTGTAGGAATTGGTTCGATATGATTCGCCGTCAAATTCGATTTTTTCGTCGAATATTGAACCAATCAGTTTGATTTTAGTCTCCACAGGAGCCTCCAAAATATACCTATCAATATTGCTAATCAACATCATGGCATAATTCAACTTCGGTTCAAGGTTGGCACGGTTGGCGATTTTCAGGATTTCTATCTTCTCCTCCGGTTCGGAAATCTCGTTTTCGTACCGCCGAAGCATCCTCTCGCAACGTGCCGCAAAATTAGGATTGCTGCACATTAAATCCTCTGTATTGGCTATTTGCTCCTGTTTGGCGCGTATTTGCTGCTCAATGTCTTTTATCTCCGAACACACTTCTTTCTTTGCATCGCCCCGCACATCATTAAGTACCGCTTCGTACAACCGTAATACGGCCTCATTTGGACGAAGACAACCGACATATTTGGCAAACAGTTCTATGGCTTTGTCGGCTCTGATACGGAAGTGCTTGGAATCATTGCTGCAATGATAGTATGTATAGTAACCGCCGTTTCCTCGTGATGCCCCTCCCGTAAGTGCACGACCGCAGACGGGACACGTTATGAACTGCCGCAAGAACAAATCGGGATTAATCGCTTTGTGTAGTCTCGGCCTACTTTGATTTTTCTCTTAAATATTAAGCACGTTTATATATTATTGATATATAATTATCTAATGATATTTATCCAAGTATTGAGTAACACACAGGTAACAAATATAAAATTTATTTGTAAGTGGCATATAAAGGCTGAGAAGATGGACTGTTCGGGACAATCCACCTTCTCCTTTTCGGTGATTTTTGAAATAATGTGGAATAATGTGGTTTTACCATTTGTATTTTTTTGTGAAGTATATGACTGCGATGATCGAGATAATCAAGGCAACAAAGAACAGCACTATTAGGGCAGTCAGATCGCCCGACTGGATTTTTGTATTGGCATAGATCACCATCACCAGGAAGATGAATAGCCATACAAGAATAGCAAGTATGATGTATGCCGCCAGAGTGGGTAAGCTTATTCTGCGGTCTGCCGACTCCGCCCGCTTTACAATCGGCTCAATCTTTGAATTGAATCTGAGTGCCATCTCATCCGCTGCTTTCTTCAGTTCCTCCCTGAGGACTGATGCGAATTTGAGTGCGTCAAGCTGTGAGACCACACCTTGCATATTCTTCAGTATATCCGGCGCCTTCTTTGTGAAATGCTCAAGGAAATAGGCTATCTTCTCAGCCCTGGCCGCCGCCTCCTTGCTTTCTTCGTCAACCTTCGCCTCGGATATTGCATCGTCAATATCGAGCGCATCAATTTTTTTCAATGCCATAGTAAAAAAGTATTATCTTCTGAAACCTCTTTTTCTTACAACCCCGATTTTTGCACGCGCTGCCTCGGCACAACGACGGGCACGGGCAATCTCCTCTTCAAGATCATCACGTTTCTTCGGGAGCTCATTATTTGATGAGCCACCCCCGCCTGACGTGTATGTCGGCACATTAAGAAATGCCAGGAAACTCATGGCGACAGCGTACTGATAGCATGCTTCGT
>CAZFIN010000067.1:0-11092 GCA_964519525.1 uncultured Alistipes sp.
CTTGATTGTAGGTCGTAGGAAACCCTTTGGACAGATGTAACAAAGTGACCCACGCAACGAGCGTGAGAACCACTATGCCAATCCTTGTCCTTGTTGAATTTCCTACGTTCACAATCACAAGATTGAGCATAACGCTTCTGATTTTTTCGGCCTAAAAGTAGGCCATTTCTCCAAATGTCTGAGACTGACAAAGTCAATCCAAGCGCAAAGTTACGAAAACATTTTGATATTTTAACGGTTCTGCGTGGTGACCCGATGCAATTTCCTTGAGGAGGCCCACGCATTTTACCAGCCGATTATGACTAAAATCTATTAATGTGCCTATTTTTTTTGCGCGGTAAATATTTTATTTATAACTTTACGGTAATTTGACAACGACTATTATTACTAACCTGTAAAACGAAAGTCATTATGAGCTCAAAATTGTCTCGACTGGATTTCCTGCGCTACTCGGCGCTCGGAGCATCCACTCTGATCCTGCCCCGTGCCGTATCGGCGGCCGTACAGCCCAAAAAGGCCAAGAAGGGTGACACCAACGACAAAATCAATGTCGGATTCATCGGACTGGGCCAGCAGGCCATCCATCTGATGAACGGTTTCATAACGATTCCCGAGGTGCGCGTCATAGCCGGCTGCGACGTTTACGACATCAAGCGCAACCGCTTCGAGCAGCGTGTGAACAAGTACTATGCCGACAACGGTATCAAGAACAAGGTCGACATGTACATTCATTTCGAGGATCTGCTTGCGCGTCCCGATATCGACGCCGTGGTTATCGCCACCCCCGACCATCAGCATGCGCGCATAGCCATCGCGGCTTGCAAGGCCGGCAAGGACGTCTATCTTGAGAAGCCGCTTACGTTCACCGTTTACGAGGGCCAGCGTCTTATCGAGGCCGTGCGTGCCAACAACCGCATACTTCAGGTGGGCAGCATGCAGCGTTCGATGGCCGAGTTCATCCACGCCGCCAATGTGGTGCGCGAGGGACGTCTTGGCAAGGTGTCGACGATATACGCTTATGTGGGCGACGGTCCGAAGCCGTACACTCTGCCCAAGCAGGAGGTGCCCGCGGGTCTGGACTGGGATCTGTGGCTCGGCCCTCTGGCCGACACATGGCACTATAACCACGAGCTGAACCCTCTGATCACCGAGAACGGCGGCGACGAGTGCTGGGGCGCATGGCGCTGGTATCAGGGTCTCGGCGGCGGATTCACCACCGACTGGGGTGCCCACATGTTCGACATCGGCCAGTGGTGCATCGGCAAGGACGGTTCGGGTCCGGTTGAGGTTCTGCCTCCTTCGGCCAGCCTGCACCGCTGCCTGACGTTCCGTTACGACAACGGCATCGAGATGATCCAGAAGAATTTCGGCGAGGGTCAGGCCGTCAAGGTAATCGGCGAGAACGGCTGGATAATCGTCAAGCGAGGCGGATTCAAGACCTCGTCGCCCGATCTGATGCCCACAGACGTGGATCAGAAGGCCGTTTATGAGACCAACGTACCTCACTACCAGAGCTTCGTCGACAGCATCCGTTCGCGTCGCGATCCGAGTGTTCCCGTCGAGGTGGGTCACAGCTCGTGCACGGTGTGCAACATCGGTAACGTGGCATACGAGCTGAACCGTCCGCTGTCGTGGAACCCCATCGTTCAGAAGTTCATGAACGACGAGGAGGCAAACTCGAAACTTCATTACGAGTATCGCAAGCCCTATACGCTGGAGTAGCGTCAGTGCATGCCGATATATATCTGCCGCCGCATCCGTTGGGTGCGGCGGTTTTGTGTGAGGACGATTGCAGCGCTAACTATGCCGGTATGCATGCGCCCGCAGGTGTGATCGGCGTGATGTGAAACTGCGTGCGATTATCAATTTTATTAAGCCGGAGTTTAATATTATTAAGTCGCGGTTTAATAATGTTAAAGAGTAGTTCAATATTATTAAACTTTCGTTTGATTTTTTTTGTTTGCCGGGATCCGCTGTTTCGGAGCGGTGCGGGGCTGCCCGTCGGGCGACAGACAGCCGCCGTGCGGGCGAGAAACGGGACGAGGGATAGGACGGCTTCTGTGAACACTTGCATCTTGCCCCAGTTCCTACACACATACATGAAAAAGGCTGTGTCAAAATCGAATTCTGACACAGCCCGCGGTTTGATTCAGCCTATGAAGGTTACTTCTTGGCGGCTTTGCATGCCTCGCAGGGCTCTTTCTTGTCGGTCTTGCCTTCGGCTTTGCATGCCTCGCAAGGCTCCTTCTTGTCGCCGTGCGAGCATGCGGTGATAGACTTCATGTACTCCATGCTGGTGGCTACGCACTCCAGCGGAGTCTTGCCCATGCTGGGGTTGTCCTGCTCGACGATGAGCCATTTGCTGCCGGCCTCCTTGGCCGCTGCTACGAGCGAGGGAACATCCTGCAGACCGCAGCCGAGGGGACGGAATTCGAACGCGGTGTTCTGCTTCTTCTCGCCCTCGTTGAGTCCGATGAGCGCATACGGGTCGCCGTCCTGCTCACCCTCGGCGAAATAGTCCTTGAGGTGAACCACAGGGGCGCGGCCGCTGTACTTCTTCAGATACTCGACCGGATCCTGACCCGAATACTTCACCCAGCACTCGTCGAGCTCGGTCTGCAGCAGGTCGGCGGGAACCGAGCTGTAGAGGAAGTCGAGTCCGAACTCGCCGCTCTCGGTCTTCTTGAACTCGAAGTCGTGGTTGTGATAGAGCAGGGTGAGGCCTGCGGCCTTGGCCTTCTCGCCGATCGAACGGATCTCGTCGATCATCTGCATGAACTTGTCACCGCCGGGACGACGCTCCTCGGTAACGTAGGGTACCACGATATACTCGCAGCCGATGGCCTTGTAGTCGGCTATCACCTTGTCGATGTCGGCCAGCATGTCGGCCAGAGGCACGTGGGCCGAGATGGGGGTGAGGCCGACCTCGGCGCACCATGCCTTCACCTGCTCGGGCGAGTTGTCGAACAGTCCGGCGAACTCGACACCGTCGTAACCCATGTTCTTGACCTTCTGGAGCGTACCCTTGAAATCCTGCGCCATGTCGTCGCGGATGCTGTACAACTGCAATCCTACGGGCAGCTTCTCCTTGCATGCGCCGCAGCACTCGCCCTCTTTCTTGGCCGAGCCGTTGCCGCCGCACGATGCCAGTGAGATCATCGCGACGGCAGCCAAAAGGAACTTGGAAAATTTCTTCATGGTTTTGTCTTTTTTATTGGTTTGAATATTGTTAGTTATGTGCTTGCGATTCCGTAATATCTGCAAATATATGTCTTTTTGCACAGTTTTCAAACTATCGGGGCCATATTTTGATCCGCCGTTCGGCAGCTGCCGCCGGAAGGTGCCGCCGCGGGGCCGGCGGCGCTGAACCCTGCGGCCTGGCCGTTATGCGTATCGCGGTCGTTGCAGGATGATGGCCGCCGCGGCGCAGACGCCCAGAATCATGGGGTAGTAGAGGTAGGATATGATCTCCACGGGCGAGATGGAGGCCAGTCCCGCCGCCATGAGCAGCTGCGCGCCGTAGGGCAGTATGCCCTGCATGAAGCACGAGAAGGTGTCGAGCAGGCTGGCGGCACGGCGTGCGGGGATGCCGAAGCGCTCGGCTATGTGGTGCGCGATGGAGCCTACGGATATGATCGCCACGGTGTTGTTGGCCGTGCATACGTCGGCGAACATCACCAGAGAGGCTATGGCCGCCTCGGCTCCGCGGCGGCTGCGTATGCGCGAGGTGAGGCGCGAGATTATGTAGTCGATGCCGCCGTTGAGGCGTATCATTTCGAGCATGCCGCCCGCCATCATGGTGATGATTATCAGTTCGCCCATCGAGGCTATTCCGTCGCCCATCGAGGCGAACCAGTCGAGCAGGCCCATGCGTCCGCACGCCATTCCGATCACTCCGGCCGAGACGATGCCCGAAACGAGTACGGTGAGCACGTTCACCCCGGCTATCGCCGCGGCGAGAACCAGCAGGTAGGGCAGGACGGTGATCCACTGCACGTCGCCCGACGTGTGGACGTATGACGAATCGTGGCCGGGCGAGAGGATGTAGACCGCGAGGGTGATGAGTGCGGCAGGTGCCGCGATGAGGATGTTGGTGCGGAACTTGTCGCGCATGGAGCAGCCCTGGGTGCGTGTGGCCGCGATGGTGGTGTCGGATATGAACGACAGATTGTCGCCGAACAGCGCTCCGCCGACCACTATGGCCACTATCCACGGGGTGCTGCATCCGGTCTGTCCGGCTATGGCCGAGGCTATGGGCGTGAGGGCCACTATGGTGCCGACCGAGGTGCCGACCGAGATCGACGTGAAGCATGCGGCGATGAATATTCCCGCCGGCAGGAACCGTTCGGGTATGATCTTCAGCGTGAGGGCCACCGTGGCGTCGACGGCGCCCATCTGTTTGGTGGAGGCGGCGAAGGCGCCGGCCAGCACGAAGATCCAGATCATGAGCATGATGTTCATGTCGGTGGCGCCGCGCGAGTAGTGGCCGACGCTCTCGGCCAGCGGCATGCGGCGGGTCATGGCCACGGCGCACACCGATGCCGTCATGGCCGCCACGACGATAGGGATCCTGTAGAAATCGCGGGCGAGAAGCGAGCCTGCGAGGTAGATGCCAAGAAAAACGACGAGCGGCAGCAGGGCCGCGATATTTCCTTTCGAACGGTTCATCAATAGACTTTTACGGTGTAAAATTAGTTTTTTATTTGTAATTTTACGGCAAAACAGAACCAAAATGAGAATGAAAACCATATTTTACACGCTGGCGGTCGCGGCCGCCATGTTTCCGGCGGCATGTACGCGCCATTTCATATCGGACGGTGAGCTCCGCCGCGAGGTGCATGACGGATTCGAGTCGCGTCGCGGACTGTTCGCCGCGGAGGGCCTGTTCGATGTGTTCGACGAGGCCATGTCGGCCGAGGAGCGGGAGGCCATGGAGTTCCTCTACGGCTCGATGAGTACAGCCGATGCGGGCGACTACGACGGCGGGTTCTTTCTGGACAATGTGCGCATGTCGCTGCGCGCCCGCCGCGAGATGCCGTGGGGACGATATGTGCCCGAGGAGCTGTTCCGCCATTTCGTGCTGCCGGTGAGGGTCAACAACGAGCGGCTCGACGAATTCCGCATGCTGTACTACGACACGCTGCGCAGCCGCGTGGAGGGCATGTCGCTGCACGACGCGGCGCTGGAGATAAACCACTGGTGTCACGAGAAGGCCACGTACACACCCTCGGACAGCCGCACGTCGTCGCCTCTGGCTATGATACGGACGGCCGAGGGGCGATGCGGCGAGGAGTCGACGTTCACGGTGGCGGCCATGCGCGCCGTGGGAATTCCGGCCCGGCAGGTGTACACCCCGCGCTGGGCGCACACCGACGACAACCATGCGTGGGTCGAGGTGTGGGTCGACGGCCGGTGGTCGTTCCTCGGGGCGTGCGAGCCTGAGCCGGAACTCAACGTGGCGTGGTTCAACCAGCCTGCGGCGCGCGCCATGCTCATGCACACGTGCGTATACGGCGACTATCGCGGACCGGAGGATGTGATACGACGCACGGAGTGTTTTACCGAGATAAACGTGGTGGGAAACTACGCCCCCGTGCGACGGTCGACGGTGCGGGTGGTCGATGCCGGCGGACGGGCCGTGCCGGGCGCGACGGTGGAGTACAAGATATACAACTACGGCGAGTTCTGCACCGTGGTGACGATGCGCAGCGACGAGCGCGGCGAGACGGTGCTGCACACCGGTCTGGGCGACATGATGGTGTGGGCCTCGCACGAGGGGCGTTTCGGCGTGGCGCGGCTCGGTTCGGAGTCGCTGACCGTCGTGCTGGACCATGCGGAGGGCGACGCGATAGAGCTGGAGGAGGATATAACGCCGCCGGCCGAGGGTGAGATTCCGGTGCATGTGAGCGAGGAGGCGGTGGCCTTCAACAAGCTGCGTCTGGCCTGCGAGGATTCGTTGCGGATGGCTTACACCGCCACGTTCATGACCGGTGAGCGGTGTGCCGGATACGATCCGCAGGTGCGGGATCAGCTCGTGGCCGCACGGGGCAACTGGCAGGAGGTGAAGGCGTTTCTGGACGGAGTGCCCGAGGGGGAGCGCGCGCGTGCCGTGGCGCTGCTGCGGTCGCTGTCGCGCAAGGATCTGCGCGATACTCCGCGCGAGGTGCTGGACGATGCGCTCGCTTCGGTCGCTGCGGAGGAGCTTACGGATGAATATGTGTATTATATAATGTGTCCGCGCATAGCCGGCGAATTCCTGCGTCCCTATCGCACGGCGATCCGCGAGGCGCTGACGCCCGAGGTGGGCGACACGCCTGCGGCGGCCGATCTGATAAGGTGGACGCGGGAGAACATCGGATTGGCGGATGATTACAATCCGCGGCGTTTGCAGGCAACTCCGGCCGGGGTGCTGCGGTGCCGTGTGGCCGACGGCGTGTCGCGGGGTATATTCTTCGTGGCGGCGTGCCGCGCGTTCGGAATTCCGGCGCGCGTGGACGGCATGACGGGCAAAGTGCAGTACAGGGCCGGCGGCGAGTGGGTGGACGTGATGCTGGACGGTCCCGTGGCCGAGCGGCAGAGGCGTGTGGGTTACATGCGCATGAGTTACGACGCCGCGGCAGATGCGTCGCTGCCCGATCCCGGCTATTACCGCCATTTCACCCTGTCGAAGATCGAGAACGGGCGTTGCCGCCTGCTGGAGTTCGACGGTGGCGATGCCACGGAGCTCGGGGCCGATGCCTCGGCCGGGCGTTTCGGCCGGGCGTTCACGCTGGACGAGGGGTATTACATGCTTACTTCGGGGCGGCGGATGGCCAGCGGCAAGGTGCTTGCGCGCGCGGTGACATTCCGCATCGAGGAGGGGCGGACCACCGACGTGGAGCTCGTGATGCGACGTGCCGACGACGATGTGAGCGTGTTGGGATTCATGGACGCCGAGAAGCGTTACATGCCCGACGGCGGCGCGGACGAGGTGTCGCTGCTGTCGACCACGGGACGCGGTTACTTCATGGTGGCGGTGATGGGTTCGGGCGACGAGCCCACGAACCATGCCCTGCGCGATATGGCTTCGATGGCCGGCGTGCTGAAAGAGTGGGGCCGTCCGGTGGTGGTGCTGAGCCCGTCGGCGGAGGATGCCGCTAAGTTCGACCGCGGCGTGACGGACGGCATAGGGGCGCACTACGGAGTGGACGTCGGCGGCAAGGTGCGCGCGATGATATGCGAGGGCTGCAATTCGCGCTCGCAGACGCTGCCCGTGATAGCCGTGTGCGACAGCTTCGGCCGGATAGTATATTTCTCGCAGGGGTACAACACGTCACTGGCCGGGCAGCTGAACAGCGTCATTCACAAGCTGTGACACTACGCGCCGGTCGGTCAGCCGCAGCAGACCCTCGTCGGAGGGGGTGGCCGCGAAGCTGACGAGGGGATTGTTGAAAAGCATGCCGTCGGGTGCATCGCTTCGCGCCGTGGAGTGAAATTCCGTGGCGCGGGTGATCCGCTCGACGGCCGCTATGTTGGAGGGGCGTATGCCTGCGCCGGGCATGACGATGATTCGGCCGGCGGCCTGACGGACGAGTTCGGCTATGAGTCCGGCTCCACGCTCGGCCGTGGACTGCTGTCCCGACGTCAGCAGGCGGTCGCATCCGAGCGAGATGACCGTTTCCAGCGCGGCGAACGGGTCGCGGCAGACGTCGAAGGCGCGGTGGAACGTCACGGAGAGCGGTCCGGCAGCGTCGGTCATGCGGCGGCAGGCGTCGGTGTCGATGTCGCCCGAGGGGGTCAGCGCGCCGATCACGACGCCGTGGACTCCGGCCTCGCGGCAGAACGCTATGTCGCGGCACATGGTGTCGACCTCGTCGCGGGTGTAGAGGAAGCAGCCCTCGCGCGGGCGTATGAGTACGTTCACGTCGACTGCGAGGCCGGCGTCCATTATTGCGTCGACGGTGCCGCGGCTCGGGGTGACGCCGCCGCACGCGACGGCCGAGCAGAGCTCGATGCGTATGGCGCCGCCGGCCTGCGCCTCGCGGGCCTCGTGGAGCGACGAACAGCACACTTCTATTTTTCGCATGGCTGGTAAATGTTTGTTGCGTTGCAAAATTAGCAAATAAATCCGATAGCGGGAGAACGATATTTGCATTCGTGGACGCTGTTTACCAACATTGCGGCAGCCTTTGCGGCCGATGCCGCGTAAAAAAAGCTGAAGATTATGAAGATTGAAAAGATCGTCGCACGCGAGATACTGGATTCTCGCGGCAATCCGACCGTGGAGGTGGATGTAATGCTCGAATCGGGCGCCATGGGGCGCGCTTCGGTGCCGTCGGGCGCCTCGACGGGCGAGCACGAGGCTCTGGAACTGCGCGACCGGGATGCCTCGCGCTACGGGGGCATGGGTACGTTGAAGGCTGTGGCCAACGTGAACGACGTGATAGCCCCCGCGCTGCTGGGGATGCCGGTGCTGGAGCAGCGCCGCATAGACCGTATGATGCTGGAGATGGACGGCACGCCGGACAAGTCGGCGCTGGGCGCGAATGCCGTTCTGGGGGTTTCGCTGGCGGTGGCCAAAGCCGCGGCGTGCGGTCTGGGGATTCCGCTCTACCGTTACATAGGAGGAACGAACGCGTGCGTGATGCCGGTGCCGATGATGAACATAATCAACGGCGGTTCGCACAGCGACGCGCCGATAGCCTTTCAGGAGTTCATGATACGTCCGGTGGGTGCCGCGTCGTTCGGCGAGGGGCTGCGGATGGGCGCCGAGGTGTTTCATGCTCTGAAACGGGTGCTGCATGACCGCGGTCTGAGCACGGCCGTTGGCGACGAGGGCGGATTCGCCCCGGCGCTCGAGGGCACCGAGGATGCGCTGGACTCGATCGTGGCGGCTGTCGGAGCTGCCGGATATGTGCCGGGACGGGATGTGAGGATAGGGCTGGACTGCGCGTCGTCGGAGTTTTACAGCCACGGCGTGTATGACTATTCAAAGTTCGAGGGCGGCAGGGGACGCCGCCGCACGGCTGACGAGCAGATAGACTATCTGGAGGAGCTTGTGAACCGGTATCCGATAGACTCGATAGAGGACGGCATGAGCGAGAACGACTGGGACGGGTGGCGCAGGCTCACCGAGCGTATAGGCGGCCGCTGCCAGCTGGTGGGCGACGACCTGTTCGTGACGAACGTGGAGTTTCTGTCGAAGGGCATAGCTGAGGGGTGCGCCAATTCGATACTCATAAAGGTGAATCAGATAGGTTCGCTGAGCCAGACGCTGGACGCGATAGAGATGGCGCACCGCCACGGTTACACGACCGTGACGTCGCACCGGTCGGGCGAAACGGAGGATGCCACGATAGCCGACATAGCCGTGGCCACGAACAGCGGTCAGATAAAGACCGGATCGCTGAGCCGTTCGGACCGGATGGCGAAATACAATCAGCTGCTGCGCATCGAGGAGGAGCTGGGCGGGCTGGCCGTTTACGGCCGTGGTCCGCGGCTGGGCTGGCATTAGGCCGCGCGTGCGGCAGCAGGGCGTCCGCTTCGCAGAGCGGGCGCTTTTTTTTGTGGCGAAGATGCTAATGCGTTGATAATTAATGCGCGGTGTAAATGTGTAATAATTGTTGATAACTTTTCGTGCGGCGGTGTTGCGCAGTCGTGGCTAACGTGTAATTTTGTTGTCACGATCGGTTCTCGTAGCGCCGGCGGTGTGCCGGCGGAGAGATTAAAAGGGAATGCCTGTGAAATTCAGGAACTATCCCCGTAGCTGTAAGCTCACGCAGGTGATCGCACTTTTCTGATGGCCACTGCCCGTAGCGGCGGGAAGGCCGTGCGATCGGAGCGAGTCAGAAGACCTGCCGGCCGTGTACAGATCGGTTTTACATTTTCGGGCGAAGAGTGTAGGG
This sequence comes from uncultured Alistipes sp., assembly GCA_964519525.1. Taxonomy (GTDB): domain Bacteria; phylum Bacteroidota; class Bacteroidia; order Bacteroidales; family Rikenellaceae; genus Alistipes. The sequence continues at coordinate 9,885 of CAZFIN010000067.1, forward strand.
CTGCCGGATTTTCAGCATGTGCGATGTTCGTCAGGTGAATCGGGCCCCCGGCTTCGCCGGTGCTGACTGAAGACAAAATTAAAGAAGAGATATTATGATACAGACTGTAATTAAGCGGGACGGACGTGTGGTAGGGTTCAACCGCGAGAAGATAGCAGCCGCCATACGAAAGGCCATGCTCGCCACCGAACGGGGCGAGGATGAAGCGCTGGTGTCGAAGATCACCGACCGCATAGAGTGCCGCGGCGCCGAGAAGGTGTCGGTGGAGCAGATTCAGGACATGGTGGAGATGGAGCTGATGAAATCGCCGCGCAAGGAGGTGGCAAAGCTCTACATAGCCTATCGCGACAAGCGCAGCATAGCCCGAAAGGCCAAGACGCGGGACATATTTCTGGAGATCATCGAGGCCAAGAGCAACGACATAACGCGCGAGAACGCCAACATGAACGCCGACACTCCGGCCGGAATGATGATGAAGTTCGCGAGCGAGACGACGAAGCCTTTCGTGGACGACTACCTGCTGTCGGAACAGACGCGGACGGCGCTGCGAAACAACTACATACACATACACGACAAGGACTACTATCCGACCAAGTCGCTCACCTGCATACAGCATCCGCTGGACAGGATTCTGGAGCACGGATTTCAGGCCGGACACGGCGAGTCGCGGCCGACCAAACGCATAGAGACGGCAAGCATAATGGGCTGCATATCAATGGAGACGGTGCAGAACGAGATGCACGGCGGACAGGCAATTCCGGCGTTCGACTTCTATCTGGCGCCTTACGTGCGCCGGTCGTTCATCGAGGAGGTGAAGACCGTGGAGCGTTTCACGGGACAGGACTATTCGCATCTGTACGACGCGGAGATAGACGATTACGTTGAGCGGACGCTCGACGGACTGGAGGGCGGGCAGCGTGTGTTGCAGCACGCCGTAAACCGAACGGTGAGCCGCGTGCACCAGTCGATGGAGGCGTTCATACACAACATGAACACCATACACTCGCGCGGCGGCAATCAGGTGGTGTTCTCGTCGATAAACTACGGTACCGACACCTCGCCCGAGGGCCGCTGCATAATCCGCGAACTGCTCGTGTCGACTTACGAGGGCGTGGGCAACGGATCGACGGCCATATTCCCGATACAGATATGGTGGGCCGATTTCGCCTGCCCATACTCTTATCTCGGCGAAAAGCAATTGTTTGATA
>CAZFIN010000068.1:0-10778 GCA_964519525.1 uncultured Alistipes sp.
AGGTCTGGTGCGTGCGGTGCTCGTTGTAGGGCTTATAGGGAGCCGGGCCGAGCCACAGATCGTAGTCGAGCTGCTTGGGTATTGGCTGCGGAACGAGGTTCTCCTTGCCCACCCAGAAGAATTTCCAGTTGAAACCGGTGTAGCCCGAGATGGTCACCTTCAGGGGCCAGCCCAGCATGCCGCTGTCGACCAGCTTCTTCAGGGGCTTAACGGTGGTGCCCAGTCCGTAGAACGTGTCCTTGAAGCGGAACCATGTGTTCAGACGGAATATGCGGTTGTTCTGGCGCACGGCCTCCATCACGCGCTTGCCCTCGCCGATGGTGCGGGTCATGGGTTTCTCGCACCAGATGTCCTTGCCGGCCTTGGCGGCCTCGACGGCCATGATGCCGTGCCAGTGGGGCGGGGTGGCGATGTGTACCACGTCCACGTTGGGATCGTTGATGAGGTCACGGTAGAAGTGATATCCGGTGACGGTTTCGTTCAGGCGGCTCTTGGCCAGCGTGACGCCCTTGTTGAGGTGCTCGCTGTCCACGTCGCACATGGCCACCAGACGGCACTGCTCGTTGCTCGAGAAGTGGTTCTCACTGAAGCCGATGCCTCCCATGCCGATGATACCCTTGGTCAGCTGGTCATTGGGGGCCACATGTCCCGGGCCTCCGAGCACACGGCGCGGAACGATTGTCAGCAACGCCATGCCGCCCAGAGATTTTAAAAAGTCTTTTCTGTTAATTGCCATAATTTTTTATGTGTTTGAAACGGTTATTTCGGTAGCAGTAAAAGCCGGTGTTAAAAGCCGGTATTAAAATCCTTTCAAAGTTAAGAACTTTATTTCGAAACGACAAAAACAATACGCCGTATTTCTTTAGTTGTGGCCATATTGGCCACAGTTCCCCCTTGGAATCGCAGGTTGCGGCGGGCAGTAGCGGGCTGAAACGGGCTGAAAGACGGGAACGCCGCTTAAAATTGGGGAGACCGCCCGCTTGGGGCTTGCGGTGCGATGTTCCGAAGAAGCGGACAGGAGCGGCATTGTCCTCCTGCACCTATTTATATATAGGTATGATATGACAAGGGGTGTGCGCAGATACCTGAAAAACCGTCGCAACGCCGGCGGTTCGCACGGCGCCGCAGTGTCGCAGTGTCGCAGTAACGCGGTGTCGCAAAATATCTGCCGATACCCGGCAGACCTGAAGCGGATGGGGACGTTATTATTTAGCGGTGATATACAGTTTCGAAGCGTATTTCTGGAACTTGTTGCCGCGTATCACCTTTATCTGCTTCACATCCCCGGCCGCTATGCTGCCTAGATATTTCATCAGTGCCTCCGGTGCGACCCTCACCTCGCGGCCGTTCACGTAGACCTCGAACATCTCGTCGCCGACGACCGTGGCCGGTGAGGCCTTCAGCTCCACGGCGGGAGCATCCTCCAGAATATCGGTCAGACTTTTGCCCTCGTAATATGGATTATGTCCGACGGAGAGCGTATATCCGTCGCCCATGGATTTTATGTCGTTGCCGCCCGCTTTCGGTTTGAAATCCGCTTTGGGCGTCAGTACCACGTCGATCGACACCTGCCCCTCCTTGGGTACGTCGATCTCGACGGTCTTCTTCTCGTAGCCGGGTGCGGTGATCTCGGCGTTGTAGACCCCGAACATGGTGCGCACGCTGTACGAGCCGTTCTTCTTGCTCGTGCCGCACCATACGCTCGCGAAACCGCCGGCGCCCACCAGCGTCACGTTGGCTCCTGCCACCGGTCCGCCCGAGGCTGATGTTATCCGGCCCTTGGCTGTACCCATAGCGCTTGCGTCCATCGCTATCGTACTGCCGGCCAGCTGCCTTGCCTGAGCGGGCGACAAATAGAATCCCGCTTCCTGAGCTGCGGCCGAAACGGAGAAAATCAATGACAGAAGTAAAACGGTGTATTTCATAAGCGCTTTGTGTGTTGCTGTGCGGTCTGTATATGCCGAATGCCTTCGTCGGCGCCTTCGTATCGCATCCGGCGTTGACCCATACAAATATACAATATTGGAATGAGTTTTCCAAACACCGGTCCGTTTGATATGCGACGGGTTCCGCCCGCAGCTGCCGGCGTCTGCGGAAACGGCCCGCGCCTCCGCGAAGCGACTTTGCCGTCGGGAGTATTGGTTTTTGTCGCAAAATGACTTACCTTTGTATATCTCCGCACGGAGAAAAAACCACAAAAATCAACTTAAAGACCTACAAGATGAAAGATCTATTCAGTGTTGACGGCAAAGTGGTCGTCATAACCGGTGCCGCCGGAATACTCGGCACCTCGATGGTAAAGCATTTCGCCGAGCAGGGCGCCAAGGTGGTGATTCTCGACCGCGCCAAGGAGCAGGGCGAGGCGCTGGCGGCCGAAGTCAGGCAGACGGGCGGCGAGGCCATGTTCCTCGTGTGCGACGTTCTGAACAAGGAGGTTCTGGAACAGAACTACAACGACATAATGGCCGCCTACGGCCGCATCGACGTACTCATCAACGGCGCCGGCGGCAACATGGGCGCGGCTACCGTTCCGCCCGAAAAGACGATCTTCGATCTGGATCTCGATGCCGTGCGCAAGGTGGTGGAACTCAATCTGTTCGGTACCATCATGCCCACTATGGTGTTCGTGAAGGCCATGGTAGGACAGAAACAGGGTTCGATAATCAACATCGCCTCGGAGTCGGCGCTGCGTCCGCTGACGCGCGTGGCCGGCTACGGCGTGGCCAAGGCCGCCGTGGTGAACTGGACCAAATACATGTGCGGCGAGCTGGCCATCAAGTTCGGCGAGGGATTGCGCGTGAACGCCATCGCTCCGGGCTTCCTGCTCACCAACCAGAACCGCGACCTGCTGACCAATCCCGACGGATCGCTCACGCCGCGTTCGCACACCATTCTGGCCCACACGCCGTTCAACCGCTTCGGCGAGCCCGAGGAGCTGCTCGGCACGCTGCAGTGGCTGGCCTCGGACGCATCGAAGTTCGTCAGCGGCACGCTGACCGTCATCGACGGCGGATTCGACGCATTCTCGATCTGATTACGCATTCAACCGCAAAAAAGAAGAAGACCTTATGTATTTATGCAAACAGTCATGGCGCTGGTACGGGCCTAACGATCCCGTCTCGCTGAGCAACATCCGTCAGGCGGGCGCCACCGATATAGTACATGCCCTGCACCACATACCCAACGGCGAGGTGTGGAGCGTCGAGGAGATACGCAAGCGCCAGCAGATCATAGCCGATGCCGGCATGGTGTGGAGCGTGGTGGAGAGCGTGCCCGTGCACGAGCACATCAAGACGCAGACGGGCGATTTCCGGAAATATATCGACAACTACAAGCAGTCGATACGCAATCTGGCCGAGTGCGGCATCCACTGCATCACCTACAATTTCATGCCCGTGCTGGACTGGACGCGCACCAATCTTGCGTTCGAGGTCGAGGACGGCTCGCGTGCGCTGCGTTTCGAGCGCGCCGCGTTCATGGCTTTCGATCTGTTCATACTCAAACGTCCCGGCGCCGAGGCCGAATACACCGACGAGGAGAAGGCCAAGGCGCGCGCCCGCTACGAGCAGATGAGCGAGGCCGACCGTGAGCTGCTCACCCGCAACATGATCGCCGGTCTGCCCGGATCGGAGGAGAGCTTCACCGTGGCGCAGTTTCAGGAGGCGCTGGACCGTTACCGGGACATCGACGCCGAGCGTCTGCGCGAGAACCTGATCTACTTCCTGCGCGAGGTGTGCCCTGTGGCCGACGAGTGCGGTTCGGAGATGGTCATCCATCCCGACGATCCGCCGTACCCGATCCTCGGTCTGCCGCGCATACTCTCCACCGCCGAGGATTTCCGCCGTCTTGTGGCCGCCGTGCCCAACAGATCCAACGGCCTGTGCCTCTGCACCGGCTCGTTCGGCGTGCGCGCCGACAACGACCTGCCGGCCATGATGCGCGAGTTCGGCGACCGCGTGGGATTCGTGCATCTGCGTTCGACGCGCCGTGATGCCGAAGGCAACTTTCAGGAGGATAACCATCTGGAGGGCGACGTACCCATGTACGAGGTGATGAAGGCATTCCTTGAGATACAGCAGCGCCGCAAGGTGCGCATACCCATGCGTCCCGACCACGGTCACCAGATGTGTGACGACCTGAACCGCCGCTCGAACCCCGGCTATTCGTGTTACGGCCGCATGCGCGGTCTGGCCGAGCTGCGCGGTCTGGAGATGGGCATAGCGTGCACGCTATACAAGGATTAGCGGCTGCCTCCAGCGGCGCGGAATGTACGGCATGTCTGCGTCGCGGGTTCCGGACTCGCGTCGCGGCACACCGGCACGCGGCACCGACAACGAACGCACTCCCTTTCGAAGGGGGTGCGTTTTGTTTGCCGCGGCATCCGGCACGCGGGGTGCTCCCCGCAGGCTACGGCACCGATATCACGTCCGGTGCTCTTTCCGGTCCGGACCGACAGCCGTCGATGTAGCTGCACTTGAAGATGTGGACGAAGAATACGAACATGGCCAGTATGAGCGGGCCGAAGATCACGCCCATGAACCCGAACAGCGGCAGACCTATAATCACGCCGAGAATGGTCACGACGGGGTGGGTGTCGGCCATCTTTTTCTGTAAAATCAACCGTATCACGTTGTCGGACTGCGTTATGACCAGCGTGCCGTACACCAGCAGCCCTATCGCTGCACCCCAGCTGTGCTCGACGGCGAGCACCAGTGCCAGAGGCACCCACACAAGCGCCGCGCCCACTACGGGCAGAATGGTGGCGAAGCAGGTGATGACGCTCCAGAACAGTGCGCTCGGGACCCCGCACACGAGATAGCCGACACACGCCACCGAGCCCTGCACGACGGCTATGAGCGGGATGCCTATGGCGTTGGAACGCACGATCATGTATATCTCGCGCATGACATTGCGCGCCATGACGGCGCTGAACGGCAGCATGGCGCGGCAGTAATCCTCCATGCGGCTGCCGCCGATGAGCATGAAGTAGAGTACGAAAAGCAGCATGAGCATGTTGACGCCGAAACTGAATATGCCGTGCAGCAGGGCGTGTCCCATGCGGGTTATCACGGCGACGATGGACGATATGTTGTCCTCCTGCAGCAGGTCGTAGCCCGTCCTCTCGTGTATGCGGTCGGCGAGGCGGCGTATCACCTCCATCGACGACTGCGGATCGAGCGTCATGTCCTGAATCCGGCTGACGAACATCCACACGATGAGGCTCAGGGGTACGAGAAAGAGTACCACCGACTCGACCAGCAGAAGCGACGCCGCCAAGCTGCGCCGCCATCTCCTGCGGGCCGTAAGATAGCGCATCTGCCGGCGAAGCAGGACGTAGATGGTCACGGCGCCGAGCAGTCCGCCTATGTAGGGCGTGAGTTCGACGAAGATCACCGTGCCAAGCGCCGCTATGGTGACGGCGAGCGAATAACGCAGATATTTATCCCTGAAGTCCGACATGTTCCGGCCGTTTCCCCTACGGCCGGCAACTAACGTGCCGCAGTGGGGCTGCGCTACGGATGCGGTGCATTTGTAGCATGCGACCGCGCCGACGTCGGCCGACAGCCGTCACGGTGGCGGCCCGTCTGTTGCGTCACCTTACCAGTATCACCTTTTCGCGCGGGAGCTGCCGCCCTTTGGGCAGGGTGACGCGCAGCACATGGTCGGTGGCCACGCCCTTGCCGTCCTTGAGTGCCGGAATCCACAGCGGCGCCTGCTCCATGGCCTTCAGTATGCGCCGCCTGAGACGGCTGTCGGTGGCTTCGAGCACCTCCTTCACGACGACCGAGCCGTCGGCCTCCACCGTGAACGACACGATCACCCGCGCCACGGGATCGGTGTCGTCCCACTTCACCCTGTCGGCTATGTAGCCGCTGTAACCCGTGGCCTCGCCGCCGATCTCGAAACGCGCCGGCGTATCGTAGCGCAGCATGATGACTATCACTCCGTTGGCCGCCTGATCGCCGTATTGCGCCACTGTGTGTTCGTCGGCGGGCAGCAGCGTGTTGGTCGCTATGTCGGACGGATCTATCTCCTTCACTTCGTCCTCGCTCATTCGCACGCCGTTCACGATGTATATGGGTGCGTGTTCGGCACGGCGGCTTTGCGCCGCCGCACCTGACGGGGCGAGGAGCGCAAGGGCCAGCGTCAGCGCAGCGAGCGCGGCCACGTGCGGAAGACGGCATGCAGGCGGGAATGTCGTCATGCGGGTTACAGTTTGAAGTTATAATCTATTCCGAACACATGGCTGCACTGTTTCAGCAGCGACCACTCCTTCATTTCGCCCTTGTTCGCGCGGTAACGGGCGCGGTACTCGCGGTCGAAGTGTATCATGTAGTAGATGTCGAGCCGGTTGCGGCGGTTGATCTTGTATTCGGTACCCATCGCCACCCTCACGCGGCTGATGTAGTTGTCGTGCGAGAAGGCGTCGGTTCTGAAGTTGCCGACCGGAGCGGGCGCGTTGAGCGTGGTGTAAAGCTCGACATAGGCATAAGGCTCCCAGCGCGAATGACGGATGTCGTATGCCGCCTTCAGCCGCGAACGCAGCGTCACTAACGGATCGGGTTTCTCGTAACGGTTCACCGAGTCGCTGCGGAAACGCAGACGCACCCTTTCGCGCAGCGACAGCTTGACGCGGCCGGCGCGGTACATGCCCGCCACGTCGAGATTCAGACGATGGCGTATGCCCCAGCCGTCCTCGATGTCGCGGTCGTTGACAAGCGAGTATTCGGCGCCCAGCTTCAGGAACGGCAGCGGTTTGTAGCCTACCCCCAGACTCGACACCACTTTGTCCACCGCGCCGAACCCGTCGTCGAGCCGCAGCTGCTCGCTCCACTTCACGGTAACCTTTCCGCCCACCGGAATCTCCAGTCCGGCACGGAAGCGGCCCTGCACGTCGCTCGCGGAACTCTCGGCGAGCGGCAGACTCTGGGCGCATGCGGCGCCCGCCAGAGCCAGAGAGGCCAACAGTGTAAGAAATCTCCTCATATTGCGTGTTCAATTTACGTTATAACCGATCCTAACCCACGAACTGGTTGGGTTTGGTGAGCGAGTCGATGCTGTTCTGCTCGTCGCCGTCGAGCGCGTAGTACACCTTCACGAAAGCCACGTCGCGCAGGAAATCGACATGTCCCACCTCCACTTTGTCGATCTTCAGGCCGAGACGGCTCTCCAGATCGGCCACCAGTTCGCCGCGCCGCTCGGGCGTGATGAGGTCGATGCGTTCGTACAGCACCAGTTTGGCCGAGGTGTGGCGCAGCAGCAGCCGGCTTTCGAGCACCCACAGCAACAACAGCACCAATGCGTCGGCCGCAAGCAGCTCGGCATAGGATATGTTGAGCGCAAGGCCGTTTATGACCGATATGGCTATTATGACGAACAGATAGGTCATCTCGCGCACCGGCACCGTCTCGGTGCGGTAGCGTATGACCCCGAATATGGCGAACAGACCGAGCGTGAGTCCTATCTGCAGCTTTACGTTCTCCATGAGAAATATCAGCAGGAACATGGCCGAGCTGAACAGCATGAACGTCAGCACATAGTCGCGGCGCTGGCTCTTACGGTAGTAGCAGAACCGCACGATGAGCCACGACACCAGCAGGTTGAAGGCGAATCGCATCAGAAGGTGAATGAGGCTCTGCGTGTCGCAGAGCGGAACCCCGAGAAAACTGATCTGCGAGGTGACGTCGTAACCGAACTCCTCGGCTATCGAGGGATCGAATTCCAGAAAATCCTGAGTCATGGGCTATTGTTTTGTGTTTACTATCTTCGTTATGCGCCGTATCTTGGCCTTGAAACGGTTGCTCTTCACCTCCGGGTCGGACAGCGCCGTGCCGAGGCAGTACTTGCTCACCTTCAGTGTCCGCACCCGCATGTCGGCAAGGATGCGCTTCATGGGCGAGGGTGCCATGCCGTCCTGCTTGAGCTCGACGATCACCATGCCCCCGATCGAGGCCGTCACGCCGTCGCTTCCCGCCGTCACCGACAGCGACCGGTCGGTCACGCCCGCCGCACACATGCCGCCGCGGGACCGATTGTCCGCCGTTCTGTCCGTAGCATCCGCCGTTCCGCGCGCCGTTTCGTCCGCCGTTCCGCGCTCCGCGCGGCATCCGGCCGCCACGCCGCGGGCACGCACGTTCACGAACCGCAGGTTCAGGTCGATGGTCAGCCGCTCGGTGCGGGCATGGTTCACCAGCGTTATGCGCTCGAACTGTGTGGCGAGCGCCGGACTGATGCTCTCGGGCGCGTAGCGTGCCGTTTCGCGCAGGAATCCGGCGGCTCCGGCATCGCGCGTCACGCAGTCGAAAACCTCCGTCGGGATCGGTATGCGCCGCTTCTTTGTGCGGCCCGTATTGGTCTTGTTCTTCACCTCGACGAAACTGACGCCCGACTCGACGTATGTGCGCGTGCGGATCTTCTGGCGCACGAGCTGCCGGTTGTGGTGCAGGGTGTACATGCGTTTGTCGGCCGTGTCGTAATAGAGCGTCAGGTAGCGGCATGCGCGGCATCCGTCTATCACCTGCACCGAATAGTCGTCCGCGCAGCGCCGCAACAGCTCCATGCACTGCGCCTCGCTGAGCACATACTTGGTGTCGACGCGATTCATCAGCTTTATGGCCGACATCTCGTCGAGACTTATGACGGGCATCCGCCGCCACAGGGGCAATGTGTTCAGTTGTTCGAATGTCATGCGTGAACGGGGTGTCGCGGCTCTATGCCGCAGTACGTTTCATGAATGGGTGCGTCCGCAACCGTCCGGCGCCGCAGGAGCCGATGCGCTCCGGCCCGGCAGGCGGCGGGAAGGCTGCCGTCACTCCTCGAAGACGTATTCGAAGATCTTGACGGTGTAGAGTTTGCCGTTGGGCAGATAGTTGTACTGCTTGCACTTCGTGCCGTCGTCGTTGTACTCGTATTTGCGTATCCGCGAGGGTTTGTTGCGTTCGTCGTACACCACCTCGCGAACTACCATGTCCGTCGCGGGATCGTACTCGCACGTGATGCGCTCCACCTGCCCGAACTGGTTGTACTCGATCTCCTCGATCTTGCGTCCCTTTTCGTCGTAAACGGTGAGATGGTCGAGCCAGCGGCTCTTCTTGTTCGAATCGGTATTCCACTCCTTGACCGTAAGGTTCTTTCGCTTCGCACGCTTGGCCAGCGTCTCGGGACTCAGCGCCTGAGCCGCGAGACCCTGAACGAAAAACACAGCCGCGGCGATCAACAGAAATCGTTTCATAGCATTCGGATTGACAGGTTAGTTTCATGGTTATGCCGCATGCATGCACCCGCATGCGCTATAATCCATACAAATTTAATGTTTTTTCCGGAAATAAACAACGCCTTCGCCCGTCTTGAGTCCGCAAGTTCCGGTCTGCGGTCCCTGCGGCTTCGGCCGCCTGACCCGATCCGCGGCGCATCATGCCGCCGTATCACATGAAACAGGCCGGGCGCATATGCCGTCAAAAAAAAGGCTGCGACCCGACAATGGTCACAGCCCTTCATCATATTGTGTTCCGGCAATCCGTCGCGGCAACGGCACGTCCTTGTGCGCAATGCCTCCTCGCCGATTGCCTCTCCCCGGTCCGCCGTTACCGGCGCCTCTCCTTGGCCTCGATGCACTCCGTGGCGTGCGGCACACGCAACAGACGCTCCTTGGGGATGAGTTTTCCGGTGGTCTTGCAGATTCCGTAGGTCTTGTTCTCGATGCGCACCAGCGCCATCTCGAGATTGCGGATGAACTTCATCTGATGGGCCGCCAGCCGGCCCGTCTCCTCCTTCGAGAGAGTAGCCGCCCCCTCCTCCAGCACCTTGAACGTGGGCGACGTGTCCTCGGTGTCGTTGTCGCTCGAATGCGTGATGTTCGAACGCAACAGTTCATAGTCGGCGCGCGCCTGTTCGAGTTTTTTCAGTATCACCTGTTTGAACTCCGCCAGATCGGCGTCGCCATATCGTACTCTCTCCTCTTCCATGGTTGCAAAATATTAATATTTCCGTAATAAAGATAAGCCGTTTTTCATAAACTGCCAAATCTTTATCGTAAAAATATGACGAATGCGGGCTACACGCGCGTCACGGCTATGCGCAGCGGCTCGTCGTCGACATCGGAATCGGCCACCACGGCGCCCTGCGGCACGGCTGCGGCACGAACCTCGACGGCGAGGGTCTGCGATGCTATGTAGTCGGCGAACTGCCCGACCGCACCCTCGACAAGCGGCTTCGACTCTATCTCGACGCGAATCTTGTCGGTAACCTCGAATCCTGAATCCTTGCGGATGTTCTGTATTCGGTTTATCAACTCGCGTGCCACACCCTCGCGGCGCAGCTCGTCGGTGACCGTTATGTCGAGCGCCACGGTGAGCTTGCCCTCCGAGGCCACCAGCCATCCGGGCATGTCCTCCGACGTGATCTCGAAATCGGCCGCCGTGACGGTGATGCTCTCGCCGCCGAGGTCGAGCATCGTTTCGGCCGACGCCTCGATCTGCGCTATGCGCTCCTGCGAGAACGACGCCGTAAGGGCCGCTATCTGCTTCATGTATTTGCCGTACTTGGGACCGAGGGTCTTGAAGTTGGGCTTTATGCGCTTGGTTATTACACCGGCGGTGTCGCTCAGCAGCTCGATGTCCTTCACGTTCACCTCGCTCATTATGAGCCCCTTCACCGCCTCGATGTGGCGTGCCATGTCCTGATCGAGCACCGGCACGAGTATCTTTGTCAGCGGCTGGCGCACCTTGATGTTGACCTTGCGGCGCAGCGCCAGCACCATCGACGACACCTTCTGCGCG
>CAZFIN010000069.1:0-10737 GCA_964519525.1 uncultured Alistipes sp.
CCTCCACGAAGTCGCGGCCGATGATCTTGCGCTTCTGCTCGGGATCGGTCACACCGGCCAGATCGCCCATGAACTTGTCGGCGGCCTTAACGCCCTTAACGTTAAGGCCCATACCCTTGTAGGATTCGAGCACGTCCTCGAACTCGTTGCGGCGCAACAGGCCCGAATCGACGAATATGCAGTAGAGGTTCTGCCCTATGGCGCGGTGCAGCAGCACTGCGGCCACCGACGAATCCACACCGCCCGAAAGACCCAGCACGACCTTGTCGTCGCCCAACTTGGCCTTCAGTTCGGCCACGGTGCTCTCCACGAAACTCTCCGATGTCCACGACTGCGCGCAACCGCAGATGCCCACGACGAAGTTCTTGAGCAGCTGCTTGCCGTCGGTCGAGTGGTAAACCTCGGGGTGGAACTGAATGGCCCACGTCCGCTCGCCCTCGATGCGATATGCCGCCAGCTCCACGTCGTCGGTGCTGGCTATCGTCCTGTACCCCTCGGGCACGCATGTTATTGTGTCGCCGTGCGACATCCACACCTGCGTGCGCCCGGGCATGTCCTTCATCAGAGGATCGGCCGAATCCCTCACCGTCAGCATGGCGCGGCCGTACTCGCGGCTGGGGGCGGGGTTCACCTCGCCGCCGAAGAAGTGGGCCAGATACTGCGCGCCGTAGCATACGCCCAGCAGAGGCAGACGGCCCTTGATCGGCTCCAGATCAATGCGCGGAGCCTGTGCGTCGCGCACCGAAAACGGGCTGCCCGACATAATCACGCCCTTGACCGATTCGTCCAGCTCGGGCAGGTGATTGAACGGGTGTATCTCGCAGTAGACGTTCAGCTCGCGCACCCGGCGTGCTATGAGCTGCGTATACTGCGACCCGAAGTCTATAATCAATATTTTTTCAGTCATACGAACTTAATTGTTTCCTTTTTCATCAGTCGCCGCGACGTCCTGCGGCATTGTCGTCCTTCCGCAGCCGGCATCCGCGCCGCTCCCTGTGCCTGACCGTCTCCGCAGCCGGCGTAACAGCGCTTTGCCGAAACGGTTCAGCAACCGGCGAGCCCCGCCGCTATTCGCCGCGCGAATAGTTGGGCGTCTCGCGGGTGATGGTTATGTCGTGGGGATGGTTCTCCACGACGCCGTTCGAGGTGATGCGCACGAAGCGGGCCTTCTGCAGAGCGGCGATGTTCTTGGCGCCGCAGTAACCCATTCCGGCACGTATGCCGCCGACGAGCTGGTAGACCGTCTCGCTCAGCGAACCCTTGAAAGGTACGCGGCCCACGATTCCCTCGGGTACGAGTTTCATGTCGTTCTTCTCCTCGCCTTGGAAATAGCGGTCCTTCGATCCGGCCTTCATGGCGTCGATCGAGCCCATGCCGCGGTATGACTTGAACTTACGGCCGTTGTAGATGATGGTCTCGCCCGGCGACTCCTCGGTGCCGGCGAACATCGAACCCACCATCACGCAGTCGCCGCCCGCGGCCAGAGCCTTAACGCAGTCGCCCGAGTAGCGCAGACCTCCGTCGGCTATGACAGGGATGCCGCTGCCCTTGATGGCGTTCGAGGCGTCGTATATGGCGGTAAGCTGCGGAACGCCCACGCCCGCGATGATGCGCGTGGTGCAGATCGAGCCCGGGCCTATGCCCACCTTTATTCCGTCGGCGCCGGCCTCCACCAGATAGCGGGCCGCCTCGGCGGTGGCGATGTTGCCCACCACCACATCCAGTTCGGGGAACTGGCTCTTGATCTGCCGGAGCATGCTCACCACATTCTTCGAATGTCCGTGCGCCGAGTCGAGCACCACGGCATCCACGCTCTCGGCCATAAGCGCACGCACGCGGTCGATGGCGTCCGACGTGATGCCTATGCCCGCCGCCACGCGCAGACGGCCTTTCGAATCCTTGCAGGCGTTGGGATGATCCTGCACTTTGGTTATATCCTTGTATGTGATGAGTCCTATCAGCTTGCCGTTGTCGTCCACCACCGGCAGTTTCTCGATCTTGTTGCGGAGCAGAATCTCCGAAGCCTTCTCAAGCTCGGTGCTGTGGGTGGTGATGATATTCTCCTTGGTCATCACGTCCTCGATGCAGCGGTCCATGTCGCGCTGGAAACGCAGATCGCGGTTGGTGACGATGCCGATGAGCTTGCCTGCGGGATCGACCACCGGTATTCCACCGATCTTGTTGTCGTGCATCAGCTGCAGGGCGTCGCCCACCGTCTGCTCCTTGGCGATGGTTATCGGATCGTAGATCATGCCGTTCTCGGCACGCTTCACGCGACGCACGTGAGCGGCCTGCTCGGCGATCGACATATTCTTGTGTATCACGCCTATGCCTCCCTCGCGCGCCAGAGCTATGGCCAGCGGAGCCTCGGTGACCGTATCCATGGCGGCCGACACGATAGGTATGTTCAACTTGATATTTCGCGAAAAATGCGTCTCGGTCGAGACCGTTCGCGGCAACACTTCTGAATAAGCGGGTACGAGCAACACGTCGTCGAAGGTCAACCCTGTCGACTGTACCCTTTCATCTATGAACGACATAATCTTGGGTTTTTGTTGCGCACAAAGATACGAATAAAAATGCAAAACGCAAGATTACGCAGCGCATTTTACGGGCGTCCGGCCGAAAAATTCAGATAACGGGCCCTTTTGTCGGAGCGTATCCCCGCCAGCGGCAGCAGCACGGCCGTTTCGTAAACGCCGCCGAAGTCGCCGTTGACCGTGGTGTCGAACACCTGCATCGACGGACACAGACGCATGTAGGCGTTGATCATCGGCGGCACGCGCTCGCCCCTCTCGCGCAGCAGGGCATGCAGCAGGGCGCAGTTTTCGGCATAGCCGCCCGTCGCGAACACCCCTCCGTCGTCCGCACACGCGTCCTCGGGCGAAAAGGCCTGAAGCAGCGGACGCTCCGCACCGAAGAAACGGCGCATGAACGCCATGAGCAGCCGGCGCGCCGCGGCGTCGTAGTTCCGGTACACGGTCACTTTCCCGAAAAGATAGCGCACACCGGCGTGCGAAGCCACCACGGCGCCCAGTCCCTGCCACAGCGAGTCCATGGAAAAGAGCGTATGCGCGGCCCGCTCCCCCGCCCCGCCGGCGACGAACGAGCGGCCCAGCTCGACGGCACGGGGCATATAGCATTCGCGGAACTCGCGGCTGAAGCGGAAATAGTGCGACGTCGATATGTTGCGCGCGTCGCACTCGGCGCACACGATATAACGGTAACCGCCCGCGACCGCGCGGCGGCGCGTATCCCACGCCACCATCTGACGGTAGCCGCCGGGCGCCACATCGTCGCCGTCGATGTCGGCCGCAAGTCCCGTGCCGCCGCCCGAACCGCGGAAGGCCTCCTCGCGCAACCGCCCCACCTCGCGCATGAGCATCGGAGCCTCGGCCGCACGGAACGAATAGAGCAGGCAGCCGCCGCGCGACGCCGCCGCGACGGGATTCAGCGCGCGAAGTTCCTCCTCGAGGATCTCGCGCGGAACTGGTGATGCCACGGGTACGGTCATGGCCGTGACGTATTATGTGCCACCCCGCCGGCTCTCCGGCACGCCGCAGGACAAGACGCCTCCGGCAGCGCGGCACGGCGGCACGGAACCGCGCAGATGTACATTCGTCGCTCCATCGTCTGAAAACATTGAAACCACAGGAAACCGCATACAGTTTCACACCGTCACGCCGTCCGGGGCCGTACCGGCCCGCATGCTCCGTCGCGAAACGATCCTCCCGAAACGGATCCGTGACCGGCCGGCATTCAGCCCCGGTACGGGCGCACGCAAGCCGGCACGGAGGCAGCGGTAGCCGGCACGGAGGGCCGGAATGGTGCGAAGTTGCGCACGGTTGCCAAAATATATTGGGCGAAGTAAGCAAGATTTCTGCTAAAAACCGTACCTTTACACCCAAATACGCTTTTTTCGTACAAAAATGTCTTTCGACGCTATGACATACCATGTGCCGGTGCTTCTCGAAGAGTCGGTGTCGCTGCTCGGCATCGAGCAGGCGGGCACCTACTGCGACCTCACGTTCGGCGGCGGCGGCCATTCGCGCCGCATACTCTCGCAGCTCGGACCCGGCGGGAGACTCTATGCGTTCGATCAGGACCGCGACACGCTCGGCAACGCGCCCGACGACGGACGGTTCCACTACGTGGAGAGCAACTTCCGCTTCATGCGCGGGGCGCTGAGGCTGCGCGGAGTCACCGAGGCGGACGGCATTTTGGCCGATCTGGGCGTGTCGTCGCACCACTTCGACGCTGCCGGCCGCGGCTTTTCGTTCCGCGGCGACGGGCCTCTGGACATGCGCATGAACCAGCGCGGAGGGCGCACCGCGGCCGATGTGGTGAACGGCTACGACGCCGACTCGCTGGCCCGCGTGCTGCGCGAATACGGCGAGCTGGAGACGACGTGGAAAATCGCGGCGTGCATAGTGCGCAGCCGCGAGCAGGCCCCTATCGAAACCACATCGCAGCTGGTGGCGGCCGTGGCTCCGTGCACCCCAAAGCGCGACGAGGCGAAGTTCCTGACCAAACTGTTTCAGGCGCTGCGCATCGAGGTCAACGGCGAGATGGAGGCGCTGAAGATGGCGCTCGAACAGTCGCTCAAGGTGCTGCGCCCGGGCGGACGGCTGGTGGTGATCTCATACCATTCGCTCGAGGACCGGCTGGTGAAGAATTTCATGCGCAGCGGCAATTTCGACGGCCGCGCGGAGCAGGACTTCTTCGGCCGCACCTCGGCGCCCTTCGATATTCTGACGCGAAAGGCCGTCGTGCCGTCGGCCGACGAGGTGGCGCGCAACCCGCGTTCGCGCTCGGCAAAGCTCAGGGCGGCGGTGAAGCTGTAAAACCGAAAGAATACGGCACCGCAGTGCGGTGCGCCTTCCCCGGCTGCCGAGGGAATGGATAACAAAATAAACGCAAAACGGATTATGCGACCCGAAAACGACGATTTCGACCCGCAGAGCGAAGACGATCTGCGCCGGCTGGAGGAGGACGATGAGTTCCGCCGCCGCGTGCGCCGCGAGATTCTGCGCGTGCAGAGCGGCGAGGCCGACGAGGAGATCGAGCGCGACCGCGAACAGGAGCGGCAGGAGCGCGAGCAGGCCGAGGAGGAGCAGCGGCAGCAGACGCGCAAACGCTCGCGTCTGCTGTGGCTGCTGTTCTCGGGCAACATACTGGTGAACCGCAGCGTGGCGGAGAACTACCGCTACTTCGCGGCCATAGCGGCGATGTGTTTCATCAGCATCGTGGTGATGTTCACCGCGCTGCACGCCGATCTCAAGTACTCGCGCATGGAGCGCGAGGTGCAGCTTCTGCGCGAACGGTCGATACGCCTTCAGGAGCAGCTGCACCGCCGAACCACGCATGCGGCCATAGTCGAGGAACTGCAACGGCGCGGCATCGACCTGCAGGATCCGCGCAAGCCCAAGGCCGTGCTGGACGATTAGCCGCGGCGAAGGCTCACACTGACAGGAAACACCACGGGACATGCCCGCGCCCGACGGAGCGGCGGACACAATGTCGGAGAATTGAAAAATGGCTAAACGGAAACAGGAAACTGACATAAAGGACGAGATGTACGGCAGGGTGAAGAAGGTCTACGGACTCTTCATTCTGGTGGGGTTGTGCGTCATGACCCGGCTGATATGGGTGCTGGCGTTCAGCCACGAGATAGCCTACAACGCCGAGCGCCTGCAACAGCGCATCTTCGTGACCGACTCGGTGTACTCGCGCCGCGGCTCGATACTGACGCGCGACGGCGAGCCGCTGGCCACCTCGATACTGCGTTACCGCGTCGATTTCGACATGGCCAGCGACGGTTTCGATTCGCTTGCCATGTTCCGCGAACAGGCCGACTCGCTGTCGAAGCTGCTGGCTGAATTCTTCCACGACCGCCCGGCCTCCGAATACCGCCGCCGCATGGTCGACGAACACCAGAAACGTTACAGGGTGAAGTTCCGCAAGGACACCACCGTTCGCCGCTCGGAGGGATTTTTCGCCCGCGTGTGGGACTTCCTGCGCAAGGACGAGTTCAAGACCGTGAAACTCTACGACACGCTGCGCGACCACACCCCCGTGGCCATCATGCCCCGCCCCGTCGACTACAACGAATGGCAGGAGATGCGCAAGTACCCCATACTCAACTGGAACATGGGCATGACCTACAATCTGGTCACGCTCGACCAGAGGGTCTACCCCTACGGCGAGCTGGGACGCCGCACGCTGGGACTCGTCGGCGACCGCGGCAACTACGGCATCGAGGCGGTCTACCGCGAGATTCTCGAAGGCCGCAACGGCCGCATGCTGCGCCAGCGCATAGCCCCCGGATTCTCGAGCGTGGTGCACAGCCGCGACAACATCGACGCCGAGGACGGCATGGACATAGTGACCACCATCGACGTCGACATACAGCACATAGCCGATCAGGCCCTGCGCAGCCAGCTCGTCAAGCAGCGTGCCATATGGGGCACCTCGATGGTGATGGAGGTGGCCACGGGCGACATCCTCGCCATGGTCAATCTGGGCGAGACGTCGGAGCGCAGCGGCGTCTACGTCGAAAAAGAGAACTACGCCCTCAGCCGCCGCATGGAGCCGGGATCGACATTCAAGCTGGCGGCCCTGCTGGCGCTGGTCGAGGACCGTCAGACGCCGATCACCAAGAAATACGACACGTTCAACGGACGCGCCGTGCGGGTGGGCGGCAACAAGGGCCCGCTGATTCAGGACTCGCACAACATAGGCGGACAGATCGACATGAAGGAGGCCGTGGCGCAGTCGTCGAACGTCTACTTCGCCGAGGCCATATATCAGGCCTACAAGGACGATCCGGAACGTTACGTGAAGTTCCTCAAGCATCTGTGGCTCGACCGTTCGGTCGGACTCGACGCCATGGGCGAGGCCTCGCCCCTGCTGCCCGAGTACGGCCGCAAGTCGAAGAGCTGGTCGGCGCACACCCTGCCCAACCTCGGCTACGGCTATGCCATCGAGCTGCCGCCGCTGCATACGCTGGTGCTCTACAACGCCGTGGCCAACGGCGGACGGATGGTGGCCCCGCGGCTCATACGCGAGGTGCGGCGCGGCAACAAGGTGGTCGACCGCTTCCCCACACGCGTGCTTGTCGACCGCATCTGCTCGAACCAGTCGCTCGACGTGGTGCGCGAATGTCTGGAGGAGACGGCGCGCAGCGGCACGGCCAAGGACTACTTCACCGACACGCTGTCGTTCCGCGTGGCCGGAAAGACCGGTACGGCCAAGTTCGCGCAGAGCGGAATAAAATACTCCGACGGCTACTATCTGGGCAGCATGGCGGTGTATTTCCCCGCCGACAACCCCAAGTATACGGTAATGACGGCCGTGTTCACCCGCCGCGGACGCGGCACCACGGTCTACGGAGCGGGACTGGCCGGCCCCGTCGAGCGCGACATAGTGAACTACATCTACTACCGCGACGAGGACTGGCACCAGAAGCTCACGCCCTCGCGCAAGAAACACTATCCGCAGCAGGTCAAGGGCGGCAGCATCGCCCAAGTGAGGCGCGTGGCCGACAAGTTCTCGCCGCGGGTGTCGTTCACCGACCGCAACGGATGGGGTTCGTCGCATGTCGACACGCTACGCAACGTCGACATAAACACGCTGGACTCCGACCGCACGCTCATGCCCGACGTGGTGGGCATGGGACTCAAGGACGCACTCTACCTGCTCGAGAGCCGCGGCCTGCGCGTCAGCTTCTCGGGCAAGGGGGCCGTGCGCTCGCAGAGCATCCCCGCAGGCCGGCGGATAAAACAGGGGCAGAGCGTGACCATAGTATTAAGGTAAAACGTAAAAAAGTGCAAACGATATGAAATTACTCAGCGAATTATCGGCCGCGACGGCCGTGCGCACGCTCGTCACATCGGGCAATCCGCACATCGGCGCGCTGACATACGACTCACGCACGGTGGGTGCGGGCGACTGCTTCTTCGCGGTGCGGGGCACGCAGTGCGACGGTCACGACTTCATCCCCGCCGCCGTGCGGGCCGGAGCCGCGGCAGTGGTGTGCGAGGAGCTGCCGGCCGAGACGGCCGAAGGCGTGAGCTATCTGGTGGTGGACGACACCAACGCCGCCATGGCCGACATTGCCGCCGCCTTCTACGGCAACCCCTCGCACGACCTGCGTCTGGTGGGCGTGACGGGCACGAACGGCAAGACCACCGTGGCCACTCTGTTGTGCGACCTGTTCCGTTCGATGGGCTACCGTGCGGGACTGATCTCGACGGTGGTGTACCGCGTGGGCGACCGCGAGATGGAGTCGACCCACACCACACCCGACGCCATACGCCTCAACGCCATGCTGCGCGAGATGGCCGACGCCGGCTGCGAATACTGCTTCATGGAGGTGTCGTCGCACTCGATCGTGCAGGACCGCATCCGCGGCCTGAAGTTCGAGGGGGCGCTGTTCACCAACATAACCCACGACCATCTGGACTACCACAAGACATTCGCCCAATACATAAAGGCCAAGAAACAGCTGTTCGACTCGCTGCCCAAGGAGGCGTTCGCGCTGGTGAACGCCGACGACCGCAACGGCGAGGTGATGGTGCAGAACACCCGCGCCCGCGTCGGCAGCTACTCGCTGCGCACGGCGGCCGATTTCAACTGCAAGGTGCTGGAGATGCACTTCGACGGCATGCTGCTGCGCATGGACGGAGACGAGGTGTGGGTCAATTTCATCGGGCGCTTCAACGCCTGCAACCTGCTGGCCGTGTACGGCGCGGCGCGGCTGCTCGGCGCCGACCGCGGGGAGGTGCTGCGCGGCATGAGCGCCCTGCATCCGGTGCGCGGACGTTTCGAGCCGGTGCGCTCGGCATCGGGCATCACGGCCATAGTCGATTACGCCCACACGCCCGACGCGCTGGAAAACGTGATAAGCACGGTCAACGACATACGCCGCCCCGGACAGCAGCTCATCGTGGTGTGCGGATGCGGCGGCGACCGCGACAGCACGAAGCGGCCCGAGATGGGAGCCATAGCCTCGCGCGAGGCCTCGGTGGCCATCTTCACGTCGGACAACCCGCGGACCGAGGATCCCGAGGCCATCCTCGACCAGATCATGGCCGGAGTGGAGGCCGGCGCACGCTGTCTGCGCATAAGCGACCGCGCGCAGGCCATACGCACGGCGGTGATGCTCGCCCGGCCGGAGGATATAATACTCATCGCGGGCAAGGGCCACGAGACCTACCAGATCGTAGGCCGCGAGAAACACCATTTCGACGACCGCGAGCAGGTGACGGCGGCCTTCCGCGAGACGAACGTATGACACCCACACCTTGCCAAAGACAATGCACACGATGCCCGAGACAGGACATCGACCGACGAAAATAAAAGACACACGAAAAAACAAACGTTTTCATTAAGCCGAGCGCAGAGCCGAACAAAAGATCGGACTATGCCGAGGCGTGGAAACGGCTGTTGAAAAACGAACGCTAAAAAAACAGACATGCTTTATTCACTGTTCCGTTATCTCGACCAGCATTACGACATCCCGGGTTCGGGCATGTTCCAGTACATATCGTTCCGCGCCGCACTGGCCATCATCGCGGCGCTGCTGATAACCATATTCTTCGGCCGCTCGATAATACGCGCCCTGCAACGCCACCAGATCGGCGAGGAGATCCGCGATCTGGGGCTCGAAGGACAGCTCTCGAAGAAGGGCACCCCGACGATGGGCGGCGTGCTGATACTGCTGGCCGTACTGGGTCCGGTCCTGCTCGTCGGCCGGCTCGACAACGTATACGTGCTGCTGATGCTGGTGTCGACGGTATGGCTCGGCAGCATAGGATTCCTCGACGACTACATAAAGACCTTCCGCCACCGTAAGGAGGGCCTCAAGGGCAAGTTCAAGGTCGTGGGTCAGGTGGGACTCGGCATCATCGTGGGCACGGTGATGTGCCTGTCGCAGGATGTGGTGATCCGCGAGAAGGTGTCGGCGCCCTCGCAGACCATATATGAGGACGAGGCCGGACACACCGTCGTCACGCAGACCCAGCAGACTATCATGGACCCGATGCCGCAGAAGACCACCAAGACCACCATCCCGTTCATCAAGGACAACGAGTTCGACTACGGCTGGCTCGTAGGCGGCAACCGGCTGCTGACATGGCTTCTGTACATAGCCGTGGCCATATTCGTGGTGACGGCCGTGTCGAACGGGGCCAACCTCACCGACGGGCTCGACGGACTGCTGACCACGGTGTCGGTGCCGATAGTGATGGTGCTCGGAGTGCTCGCCTATCTGTCGGGACACATCATCTACGCCGACTACCTTAATATAATGTACATCCCCGATTCGTCGGAGCTGGTGGTGTTCGCCGCCGCAATGTGCGGTGCGCTGATAGGATTCCTGTGGTACAACTCGTTCCCCGCGCAGATATTCATGGGCGACACCGGCTCGCTGGCCATAGGCGGCATCATCGCGGTGTTCGCGCTGTGCATCCGCAAGGAGCTGCTGCTGCCGCTGCTGTGCGGACTGTTCCTGATCGAGTCGGTGTCGGTGATGATGCAGGTTAGCTGGTTCAAGTACACCAAGCGGCGCTTCGGCGAGGGCCGGCGCATATTCCTCATGGCGCCCCTGCACCACCACTACCAGAAGACCGGACTGTTCGAGACCAAGATCGTCATGCGCTTCTTCATCGTGTCGATGCTGCTCAGCGCGCTTACGCTGGTCACGCTCAAGATACGATAATATATAAAAAACGGATA
>CAZFIN010000070.1:0-10330 GCA_964519525.1 uncultured Alistipes sp.
GCCAGCCGGCGCGCCGACTCCACCTGATGCTTCATGCGCAGCGACAGAGTCTCCAGTCCGATAAGCATGAGATAGGAATCGAACGGCGACGGACAGCATCCGAAATCGCGCAATCCGTCAACACGGCATTTGACGATGAACGCCGCCTTACCGAAAGCCTCGTACAGATTCAGACCGTGATAGCCCTCCGACGGGCCGTCGATCTGAGGGAACTTGCCGTTGCCCCAGTCGTAATTGCCGCCGTCGACGATTATGCCGCCCATGGCCGTTCCGTGACCGTTAATCCATTTGGTGGACGAATCGACGACTATGTTCGCACCCCAGTCGAAGGGGTTGCACAGATAGCCCGCAGCGCCGAAAGTGTTGTCGATAACCAGAGGCACGTCGCAGCGCTTGGCCAGCGCGCCCAGCGCCTCCAGATCGGGAACGCCGCACGTAGGATTGCCCATGCTCTCGGCATACAGCATCTTGGTGCGTCCGTCGATCAGCGCCTCGAAGTCCTCGGGCGACTCGCTCGCTGCGATACGGCAGTCGATGCCCAGTTTGCGCAACGAGATACGGAACTGATTGTAAGTGCCGCCGTACAGCAGCGGCGAAGCGACTATATTGTCGCCCTCTGAGGCAAGCGCCGTCACCGTTATGAGGATGGCCGACATTCCCGAAGCCACACCCAGCGCACCCACGGCGTCGTACAGCGCGGCCACGCGCTCCTCGTAGGCAGAGGTGGTAGGATTTTGCAGACGGGTATAGATGTTGCCGCCCTCGCTCAGTTCGAACAGCCGGGCCGCATAGTCGCAGCTCTTAAAATGGTAGGCCGCGGTAGGGTAGATGGCTATTCCGCGCGATCCGGTGTGATCGACATGATAACCGCCATGAATCTGTTTGGTCTCAAAACGCAATTTGTTCTCAGACATATCTAATCGTGATTTTGAATTTATTACAACCGGAATTTCGTGTCTCCGACACAGGGCGGCGCTTGACCTCCCGCTTGAAAATGAGTGCCTACCGGCACATTCGCATAGAACGCATCGACATGACAGACATGCCGAGAGCCTCGAACATCATATGGTAACGCTTTTCCGTAATTATGCGATTTTTATCGTCAGCAAAGATAATTATAATTTTTCATATTATCGGCATATTCCGCAAAAAACAATCGCTCCACGTCATGCCGGGATCACTTTCTGATGCGTATTACGGGGGCCACGCTGCCTGCGGTATTTTCCGGCAGAGAAACGACAAGGCCCTCGGCTGTGCGCTTGAACGGCACCTTTCCGTAGCCCAGCAGCTCGACTCCTGTTATCGCTCCGCGGAAATGCACGGACTTCGATGCGAGCGACTTTATCCTCATCGTGTTGTCCTCGGGCCATGCGAGCGCCACGGCATAAAGGTGCTTCTTGGTCTGGGTGAAACGGATCTCGTCCGACGAAGCCCCGGCGTAGGCGCCCTCGTTGAAACCCTGCGCATTGATCTTTATGTCGGAGTCGGCGACCGGACCTTCGCCGAAGATCACCCACGGACGCGTGGAATAGATGCACTCGCCATTTACCTCCATCCACCGGCCTATGCCGTCGAGTATCTCCTCTTCACGGTCGTCGAATGTTCCGTCGGCACGCAAGGGCACGCTCAACAGCAGATTGCCGTTCTTGCTCACCACGTCAACCAGCAGTTTTATGACCGTAGCCGCCGACTTGTACCAGTTGTTGGTATAATAGTCGTCGCGGTAATGCCAGTCGCCGAGACACGAACACGTCTGCCACGGCTTCTCCGGAATGTTGTTCGGTGCTCCGCGCTCCACATCCCACACAAGGGCCTCCTTCTGCCGTTCGTCGAGTATCTTGCCGAACATCACGGCCGAGAAATCGCCGGAATGCGAGGCAAGGTTGTGATTGTAGAAGTGGGCGGCTATTTTCAGACCGGCGTCGCTGATAGGGTAGAACGGGACACCGGTCACATCGAAGTAGAGCAGGTCGGGATCGTATCTGTTGATCACGTCGAGCGTGCGATTGTAGAAATTCGTACAGTACTCCGGCGTGGGAACCGCCACACCGCCGCCCCATGCCCACTGGCTGTGAATCATTCCGTCGCACCATGACCCGTAACTTTCGGGGTGGTTCTGGGCATAGAGGTTCTGCGGATCGAGGCCCTCCCACCATTTTCCCTTGCCGTCGGCCGCGGTCATGCGCCCGTCGTAAGGTACTCCGGCCTTGTCGCCGCTGCGGTCGTAACGCCTCGCCGGTTCGTACCAGCTCCATGCGTGGTCGGCATGCAACGACACGCCGAATCGCAGGCCGTGCTTCCGGCAGGCCTCGGCCCAGCCGGCCAGAATGTCGCGCCCGGGACCTATGTTCTTCGAGTTCCACTCCTGATATTTACTGTCCCACAAATCGAAGTTATCGTGATGATTGCCGAGGGCGAAGAAATATTTCGCACCCACCTTCTTGTACACTCCCACGAGATATTCGGGATCCCAATTCTCGGCCTTGAACAGCGGCAGCACATCCTTGAACCCGAATTCCGACGGATGTCCGTAATTCTCCACATGATGCCTGTACTCGCGCGAGCCCTCGATGTAAATCGAGCGGGCCATCCAGTCGCCCGAGCCTTCGACGCATTGCGGACCCCAGTGAGCCCATATTCCGAACTTGGCGTCGCGGAACCAGTCGGGAACCTCGTACTGCGCGAGCGATTCCCATGTGGCGGCATATTTTCCGGTCATCATGGGTTCATCGGTTTCCGCGACAGGCACTTCGTAGGTTTGCGCCGATACGGCGACGGGAATGAAGGCTATGGACAAAAGCAGGCGTGACAGTTTCATGGTCGTACTTGATATTTCAGTTTCAGGCGGTGTGCCGAATTTCAACACAAAGATAGACATTTATTCCGTGAATTGCACCGTCCGGGCATTCAATTATCGTAATTTTCAGCAGCGTAACGAAAAAAAACGACCGGCAAGCGCAGCCGAACGCCGCAAATGCCGGACAATACGGAACCCAATCACATTCAAGACTGCGACAAGCCCGCGACAACGGAGCGAAAAAAACAAGGAGAAGGCGGATTCGCACACACTACATACATACAAAACTTATTCCCGTTCAGGCTGACGCCAAGGGTAAGAACCTGAATACGCCTCCTCCACGGCGCTCAAACGGCACATGCGGACGCATTGCCGTCAGCCGCCGGCAATACGGCGGCAATGCTGACACACCATGCGGCACAGGGTTCTGTCGCGAAACCCGAAACGGAATCACAGGAGATGGATATACATCAAACAGAATGTCGCCAACGAAAAATATTCCAGTCGATCCGGCCCCGTTCTCCGCAGGTTAAAATCACGCATAATGCAAAAGGCAGGTCTTCTGACTCGTCTCCCGTTCCGGCCGGTCTTCCCGATTGCACAATCAGTGACCACAAGAGCGCCGGAAGGCCTCGCATGCGAGGTAAGAGCTTACAGCAGCGGGAACTGTTCGGGATTCACACCCGATTCCCTTTTAATCCTCACCGGCCGCCGGCCGGAAAAGAACCCTTCACGTCGGCAAATATATGAATTTATTTTCAAATCCGCTCAATCGTGCATGTAATTTCTGCCGATGCCGCACGGACCGCAACCGACCAAACAGCCGTTCCCGGACCGCATCACCGCCGGAACACTCCCGCACTAAATATTTATATCGTTCTGATCGAGCAGATTGTTCAGCAACGCATAGACGGTAAGACCGGCTACCGACTTTATACCGGTCTTGTGAGTGATGTTCTTCCGATGTGACATGACGGTGTGGACGGAGATGTTCAGCTGTTCCGCAATCTCCTTGTTGGCCATGCCCCGGGCCACCAGAATAAGCACGTCGCGCTCACGGTCCGAAAGCTCGTGGCTGTCGGAATAGGGATTGGTCTGACTCTGCTCTACCGCCGAATGCAACTTCTTGACTATCTGCGGAACAGTGTCGTATATGTTCACCACTCCGTCGAACTGGCGCATCATATCGTCGTCGCACACCGTGGTGGCCAGAGCCACGAGCGCCACATCCTGAAAATCGGGATACGCCGACCGTATGTTGTTGGGCATCCCGCACGCCAGCGCGGAGTTGACGATCACGACATCGGGTGCGACCGGCGCGAACCGTCCGATCAGACCCCTTATATCGGAATCGACATACACGACCTCGAACTCGCCGCCGCCGAAGATGGTGCGAAGACCCTCGGATATGACAGCCGACTGCTCTATGACGGCGACCCTGTATCTCCTCATATTCCCAGCCTCCTTTCTTCGGCCATGGCCAGCGGAGCCAGAATCCTCGACTCGATGATGGTATGCTTGGCCAGATCGTCGCGCAACGAGAAGATGTCGAACAGCAGATCGCAGCGCTGACGCGTAGAGCACGATTCGGGCAGATATTTTATTATTATGCTCTTTATGTCGTCGATCTTATCGCATATATCGGTATGGTTCTCCATGTGCTCCGCCATGCTGCCGCCGGCCGCCGGCCGACCTGCCGCCAGACGCTCCACATAGGGAAACATGTCCGTCTCCTCGTATTGCAGATGAGCACGGATCTCATCGCAATAATCGCTGTAAAACTTGCGCAGGACAGCACTCTGCATACGGTCGCACGTCCGCAGCACGCCATCCACCCCGCAGCCGATACGGGGAAGCACCGTCTCGAGATAGTAACGGTGCGAGGAACGCAGGTAACCTACCAGATGCGGCATATCCCCGGCCGACAACGAATCGACATCGGGATCGTAATCGGGATCGGCATATATCTGACATATCATCAGAAAAAGCGTGCTCGACATTCCGCAGCGACGGCACATCTCCGCCACTGATATGTCGCCGAACGGCAATTGCACGTCCAGACGCATGAGAATCGACAGAAGGCCGTAGTCGGCATCTATCAGTTCGATGATCTTCATGTCTTCCGAGAAGATCACGCGGTTGTTCATATCGGTCTTGTAACTCTTCATAACAATTCGATCGTCATCACATTCCCGCCCATATCCCGATGCGGTAGGCGGCAAAGGCCACGCACCATGCGAGAAGCGTATTGTAAATTATCGAGAACAACGCATATTTCCACCCGCCGGTCTCGTGTGCGATAGCCGCCACTGTGGCGATGCAGGGGAAATAGAGCAGGATGAATATCATCATCGCCAGAGCCGCCGCCGGAGTGTAGTTGCCCGACGAAAGCAGCTGCTCCGACAGAGAGTCGTTATCGTCCCCGGAATCCTCGGCCGAATACAGCACGCCGAGCGTCGACACGACGATCTCCTTCGCAGCCGCACCCGACAGAAGCGCCACGCTCGCACGCCAGTCAAGTCCCAGCGGGCGCATCGCCGGCTCGCAGACCCTGCCGATACGGCCCAGATAGGAGTCTGCCGGCCGCTGACCGGCCTCCGTTTCGGTCATCACCTGT
Organism: uncultured Alistipes sp.; assembly: GCA_964519525.1. Classification (GTDB taxonomy): domain Bacteria; phylum Bacteroidota; class Bacteroidia; order Bacteroidales; family Rikenellaceae; genus Alistipes. The sequence goes on from CAZFIN010000070.1 coordinate 5,415, forward strand.
CCGGCCGCTGCGCCGCCGGCGACGGCAACTGCCGGACGCGGATAGTAGCTGAGGAACCATATTATTATGGCCGCCACAAGGATGAGTCCGCCTATCTTTTTCATATACTGCTCGCTGCGTTCCCACACATGACGCAAGGTGGCGTTCAGCGTCGGCACGCGGTAGGGCGGAAGCTCCATGACGAACGGGGTCTCGTCGGCACCGAACATGAACCTGCGCAGCACACGCGCCGTAAGCACGGCCACAAGACCACCGAAGATGTAGATGCAGAAGAGCACCGTACCGGCATGCTGCGGGAAGAATGTACCGGCCAGCAGGATGAACACCGGAAGCCGCGCACTGCACGACATGAACGGATTTATCAATATGGTTATCAGACGGCTGCTACGGCTCTCGATAGTGCGCGTGGCCATTATCGCGGGAACGTTGCATCCGAACCCCATGATGAGCGGGATGAACGACTTGCCGTGAAGTCCCGCCAGATGCATCAGCTTGTCCATGATAAACGCGGCGCGCGCCATGTAGCCGGAATCCTCCATCAGCGATATGAACAGATAGAGTATGAGTATGTTGGGCAGGAATACGGCCACCGAACCCACTCCGCCGATGATTCCGTCGACTATAAGGTCGCGGAACGGACCGTCGTCCATCAGACGCCCCGTAACCTCGCCGAGCCATGCGAATACCCCCTCGATCCACCCCTGCGGATAGGCGCCGAGCGTGAACGTGCTCCAGAACATTGCGAACATCACGGCAAGGAACAGCGGGAATCCCAGATATTTGTTGGTGACGACCCGGTCGATGAACGACGTTTTGCGGTTCGGCTCCCGCCCGCCCGCGGTGTAGGTCTCGGCCAGAGCGCCCTCGATGAATCCGTATTTCTCGTTCGTTACGGCACTCTCGGCATCCTCGCCCAAAGCGGCCGCTATGCGCGCGGCTCCTTTCGAGCTTTGCCGCTGCCACTCACCGAAATGCGCCGCGCCCGACAGCAGTTTCTCGACACCGGCGTCGCGTTCGAGCATCTTCAGCGCCCAATATCGCGGCGGAAAACACTTCGGCAGTTCGTCGGCATTGCCCTTCATCATTTTCGACAGCAGGGCGACCTCCGACTCTATCGACGACGAATAGCCTATGTGTATATGGCGCACCTTGGGATTCTCGTTCTCGAACGTGAGTATAACCTCGTCCAGCAGCTCCGCCAGCCCTTTGCGGTCGCGCGCCACAACAGGAACCATCGGCACGCCGATCATGCGGCCCAGCCGTTCGTAATCGAGTTCGGCGCCGCTGTTCTCCAGCTCGTCGTACATGTTAAGCGCCACGACCATCTTGGGATTCAGGTCGATCAGCTCGGTGGTAAGATACAGGTTACGCTCCAGATTCGACGCCACCACGGCATTGATCACCACATCGGGCAACTTCTCGATCAGATGGCTGCGCACATACATCTCCTCGGGCGTATAGGCCGAAAGGGCATATGTGCCCGGCAGGTCGGTGATGTTTATCCGGTAGCCCTTATATTGCAGCGACCCGCTCTTGGCATCGACCGTAACGCCGCTGTAATTGCCCACATGCTCGCGGCTCCCCGACAGCGCGTTGAACAGCGATGTCTTGCCACTGTTGGGATTGCCTACCAGCGCGACATTTATCTCGCGCATCCTCTCGCTCACGGCACGGTCGAGCAGCGTATCCGTATCGGACGGTACGCCGCCGGTACGCCCATCGCCGGAATACCCCGCATCGGACGCGCCGACAGCGGCAGCGAAAGCCCCGTCGCTGTCCGACGGAGCGCCCGTCCGCGCCTCCTCGGCCGTCATGACCTCCACCATGGCGGCTTCGCTGCGGCGTAGCGACACCTCGTATCCCATAACAGAATACTTGATCGGATCACGCAGCGGCGCATTGAGTATCGAAACGACTTTCTGACCGCGAACGAACCCCATTTCGAGTATTCTGCGACGGAAACCTCCGTGACCCGAAACTTTTATTATGACGGCCGATTCCCCGGTCTTCAGATCCGACAAAAACATACATTCACATTTTTGTCACAAAAATACACATTTTTTACGATTATCGGCAATCATCACTTTTAGTGAAAGGCCGGCGAGGAATACCTAAAACAAGCGATTGCCGGAACGGTCTAAACGCCCGATCTTTGCACTCGAAATGGAAAGCGAATTTTCCGCAGGAGTTTATTTTGTTTGTTTTATGAATAGTTTGTGAACAGCCACGGCCGTGAGGCGGAGGCAGGCTCCGGAATCCAGAACGGACCGGAGCCGGTGTTCGGGTGAAGGATGCGCGCGCCGCATGCCAGCCACATGCGCCGGCGCACCGCATTGCAAAGGATCAGCCACCCTGCGCAATCCCGCAAAAAGGCCCGGAGCGGCGAGAGGAAAAAGCCATAAGTTAAAAAGTCGGAAAAATGCCGCCCGCAGCCTGCCGCGAAAAAAGGAGGACAACCGTGTCCTTCTTTTTTTGTATCCATGCGGCACGCCGATCCGCATCCACGGACCGGGACGGCCGGCGATGCAGGCGCCGGACGCCCGGTGCGGGGACGGATGATGCGGCGGTGGATAATTTTGTTGATAATTTTTGTCATTCTTTTCTTTCCTTTTTCAAATAAATTGGCGTACATTTGCACTCATGAAAGGAATGTGGCGAAATATCGCGCGAAAAGGCGCGGCCCTGTCTGAGGCTTGGGGCATTTCCGGTTTCGGGAATGCGGGTCTGAAAAACGGTAAATCCCGCATTCCGACAGTGTTGTGCCCGAAACGCGCCATGTGCGGAGGAGCTGCCCAGAAGCGGCAAGCCGGATCGTGCGGACCGGCACAAGCGTATGCGATTGAAACGATAATATGAGAATAGAGCCGTTGCAGCGATCCTGCAACGGTTATGTTTTAACATTACACACTGATAATATGAAAGTTGCAGTAATAATGGGTTCGACCAGCGACTGGGATGTGATGTCGGCTGCCGTCGAGATGCTCGAAGAACTGGGCATAGAATACGAAAAACGGGTTATCAGCGCGCACCGCACGCCGCAGCTAATGTTCGAATACGCCAGCACGGCCAAAGAACGCGGCATCGGAGTGATTATAGCCGGCGCAGGCGGCGCGGCGCACGTGGCGGGAGTCACGGCCGCCCTGACCACCGTGCCCGTCATCGGCGTGCCCATCAAGTCGCAGGCGCTCAACGGACTCGACTCGCTGCTTTCGATCGTGCAGATGCCGGGCGGCATACCGGTGTCGACCGTAGCCATCAACGGCGCCAAGAACGCGGCGCTGATCGCAGCCTCGATTTTCGCGCTGACCGACAAGGAGCTTGAGGCCCGTCTGGAGGCATTCCGCCGCAAGCAGACGGAAAAGGTGCTCGACGCCAAACTTTAACCACAACGTTTAATCTGCGTACGGCTACGGCCGGGTTTGCCGGCGCCATACGGAACGCAGAACCGAAATACGACAGACCGTCAAGAACAGTTATGAAGAACTACCGTATTTATGTAGAGAAATATCCTCGGTTTCAGGTCGAAGCCGACACACTGCGCAAGGAGTTGAACAATAATCTCGGATTGCATCTGCAATCGCTCCGGCTGCTGAACGTTTACGACCTTTTCGGGTTCTCGGAAGAGTTGCTCGAAAAGAGCCGTTACGCCGTATTCGGCGAAACGGTGACCGACTGCGTGAGCGACGAGTGCGACCTCACGGACCAGAAATATCTGGCTGTCGAGTATCTGCCCGGACAGTTCGACCAGCGGGCGAGTTCGGCCGTGGCATGCGTGCGACTGATAGAACCTACGGCCGACGTAAGAATCAAAAGTTCGAAACTGCTTATCTTCGACCCGACAATCACCGACGAGGAACTGGCCCGCGTGGAACGCTACTGCATCAATGCAGTGGAGTCGCGACGCAAGGACCTCAGCGTGCTGAACGACATGGAGAACGCCGAGGTGAAACCTGTGCCCGTACTTCACGGACTCACGGCACTGAAGGACGGCGAACTGGAGGAGTACTGCAAAAGGTACGGTCTGGCGATGAATGCCGACGACTTGCGTGAAGTCGTGAACTACTACAAGGCTGAAGGACGCGACCCGTCGGAAACCGAGCTTCGCATACTCGACACCTACTGGAGCGACCACTGCCGTCACACCACATTCACCACCGAGATCACGGAGATCACCGTCGACCCGTCGTTCATCAGCGAAGAGCTCGGCCAGTCGCTCGACACCCTGCACCGCATACGCAAGGAGCTGGGCCGCGAAAACAAGAGCCTGTGTCTGATGGAGCTTGCCACCATAGGCGCGCGCTATCTGAAAAAGACCGGTGTGCTGGACGATCTGGAGCAGAGCGAGGAGAACAACGCTTGCAGCATATTCGTCAATGTCGACGTCGACGGCCGCACCGAGAAGTGGCTGTTGCAGTTCAAGAACGAAACGCACAACCATCCGACGGAGATCGAACCGTTCGGCGGCGCGTCGACATGTCTCGGCGGCGCGATCCGCGACCCGCTGTCGGGCCGCAGCTACGTATATCAGGCCATGCGCGTCACCGGCGCCGGCGACATATACAAGAGCGTAGCCGAAACCATGAAGGGCAAGCTTCCCCAGCGAATCATAAGCACCAAGGCCGCGGCCGGATATTCGAGCTACGGCAACCAGATAGGTCTGGCCACGACTCATGTCCGCGAGATATACCATCCCGACTACGTCGCCAAGCGACTCGAAGTCGGGGCCGTGGTGGGAGCCGTCAAGGCCGAGAACGTACGCCGCGAATCGCCTGCGGCGGGGGATGTCATACTGCTTCTGGGCGGCCGCACGGGCCGCGACGGCATAGGCGGAGCCACAGGATCGTCGAAGGAGCACAATGTAAAGTCGATCGAGGAGTGCAGCTCGGAGGTACAGAAGGGTAACGCACCCGAGGAGC
>CAZFIN010000071.1:0-10224 GCA_964519525.1 uncultured Alistipes sp.
AGCTGACGCCCGAGGCCAAGCAGGCCGGAGGTCTGGCCATCATCGGCACGGAGCGCCACGAAAGCCGCCGCGTCGACCGCCAGCTGCGCGGACGTTCGGGACGTCAGGGCGACCCGGGATCGTCGCAGTTCTTCGTGTCGCTCGAAGACGATCTGATGCGTCTGTTCGGTTCGAACCGCATCGCCGCACTCATGGACCGCATGGGCATCGAGGAGGGCGAGGTCATTCAGGCGAAGATGATGACCAAGGCCATCGAGCGCGCACAGAAGAAGGTGGAGGAGAACAACTTCGGAATACGAAAGCGTCTGCTCGAGTATGACGACGTGATGAACTCGCAGCGCGAGGTGATCTACACCCGCCGCCGCCACGCACTGTACGGCGAACGGATCGAGATAGATCTGAACAACATAATGTACGATTATGCCGAGTCGTTCATGGAGGCCCACGAGGGCATGGACTACGAGTCGTTCTCGTTCGAGCTGATCCGCGAGGCGGCGCTCAAACCCTCGTTCGACGAAGCCAAATACAACTCGTCGAAGCCGCGCGAGATCGTGGAGATGATAGTGGCCGATCTGCGCATGCTCTTCGACCGTCGCGCAAAGGCCGTGGCCGACACGGTGCGCAACACCATGCTCGCCATTTACGAGGACAACAAGGACCACATGGACCGTGTGATCCACTTCCCCCTGACCGACGGTCATCTGGGCTATCACGTTCCCGTGGAGTTGCAGCGTTGCAAGGACACGGACGGCGCCGAGATATACAAGGTATTCGCCAAGATAGTGATGTTCACCACCATAGACGACGCTTGGCGCGAGCATCTGCGCGAGATGGACGAACTGCGCCAGAGCGTGCAGAACGCCACCTACGAGCAGAAGGATCCGCTCCTGATCTACAAGCTGGAGTCGTACAACCTCTTCTCGCGCATGCTCGAGAAAGTCAACCGCGAGACTCTCGCCATACTCGACAAGGCCTACATCCCCGTCCGTGAGAACAATCCCGAATCGGTGCAGCAGCAGCGGCACCAGCAGGCCAAGGTGGATGTAAACAAACTGCAGGCGTCGCGCATGGCTGCCGCAGCAGCGGCCGGTCAGGGCGAAAAGAGCAAGCCGGCACCTATCAAGGTCGAGAAGAAGGTGGGACGCAACGATCCCTGCCCCTGCGGCAGCGGCAAGAAGTACAAGCACTGCCACGGCAAGATGATGTAACCGCCACGCCGGGCGCGGAAACGGACAACACCGGTCCGGATTCTGCCGAGGCGGGAAAACGACTGTTGACAAAACGAGCGAAATGGGATACGAAGAGGAGAAACTGCGCCAGCTGGACCTGCGCTATCTGCGCATGGCGCGCATATGGGCCGAGAACTCATACTGTGTACGCCGTCAGGTGGGAGCGCTTATCGTTAAGGACAAGATGATAATCTCCGACGGCTACAACGGTACTCCGTCGGGATTCGAGAACATCTGCGAGGACGAAACCGGCCGAACGAAGTCATACGTACTCCACGCCGAGGCCAATGCCATAACCAAGGTGGCCAAGAGCGCCAACAACTGCGACGGGTCGACGCTGTACATTACCGACGCCCCGTGCATCGAATGTTCGAAACTTATCATTCAGGCCGGAATACGGCGTGTGGTATATCTGAACGACTATCGCTCGGAAGAGGGGCTCGACCTGCTGAAGCGTGTGGGTATAGAGTGCGTGAAACGCGAGATAGAGTAACCGCGGCAGACAGCGGAACCCGGAATACGATAAACAACTCCGTCCGAAAGCATCGGACGGAGTTGTTATTTTTAAAGAAATTACATACAGATCCGGAACTATACTTCAGACTCGTAAAGTGCGAGCGCAGCCGGCAAAGTAAGCGAAACAAGCCTCCGCATACGACATGACACATTGGCTTCGGAACGAAACTTTTTCGACAAGTGCATGAAAACCGGCATTAAGCCGGCAACTCGCGCAGTACATAGAACCGCAAAATATCAATCCGATAAAATCCACAATCATAAAGCAGATAGTTCCCGCATTATTTACCGGACATTTAATTTCGGAACCATCCTCTTTAGGCTTGTAACTAAACGCTACTATAATCAATTGCGGGTCTGCGGACCGTGCGAGCCGTAGCCTCCCCCGCGCAGAGCTCGCTTCGCTACCTGCGCAGGCTACGACACGCATCTACAAACCTAAAGTGTTAATGTCCGTTTAATAAAATTAAACGGACATTAAATATTATTAAGCCGATGTTTAACATAATTAAACATCGCATTAATATTATTAAACCGTCGTTCAATTTTGCATCCGGTCGATCACTGCGTTTTCTGGACCGCACGGACAACGAAATGCAGCGGATAATAATACAAGGAGGCGGGCAGGTTTGCGAAAGCGGCACGGCCGCACACGAACCGACATACGGCAACGGAAACCGGCACTGAAAAGTGCGGTAACAGTTACCTTATTTTAAGGTGCGGCGACTGCCGTGCGGATCAGAACGGCAGATCGTCGGGATCGTCATTCGCTGCGGGAATCGACTGCGGACGGGCACTCTGCGCTGCCGGCTGCTGTGCGGCCGAAGCTCCGCCATAAGACTGTCCGCCCGAATAGGATTGCCCGGCCGATGACTGCTGTGCCCCGCCCTGCATGTTGTCGCCGCGACGTCCCAGCAACTTCATATCGTCGGCCAAAATCTCGGTGGTGTAGCGCTTGATATTATCCTTGTCCACCCACTCGCGGGTACGCAGTCGCCCTTCGATATAGAGCTGCGAACCCTTGCGCACGAAACGGTCGACCACATCGGCCAGTCCGCGCCACAGCGTAATGGTATGCCACTCGGTGAGTTCCTTCGTTTCGTTGGTCTGACGGTCGAACAGACGCTCGGTCGTCGCCAGACGCACACGGGCTACCTTGACGCCCGATTCAGTGGTACGCACTTCGGGGTCTATGCCCACGTTACCTACCAGTATGACTTTGTTTATCATGATACAGCGATTTTTTTATCACAGACGGTCAGAACGACGTAGGCATATCGCCTACATGCACCTTTCCCTCGAGATCGTTCTTGAGCGTACCGAGGAAATCCTCGTCCGAACCTTCGAGGAACTCCAGCCGCACAGGCTCGTAGAACAGACGCTCGCGGATCGTATCAGGCACACGGCGGCTGCGGCGCAACTTAACGGCATCCTTCTCGGTTGTGAGAAGACGGGCCGACGGATGCTTCTCAAGCAATCCCACGATATGTTTTATGTCGGCCACGGAATAGACATGGTGATCGGCGAAGGTGATCGTCTCCACGACATTGTACCGCTCGCGCGCTCCGGCAACGAACACCTTGGGATTGCCTATGCCCGACATGACTATCACTTCGTCACCGTATTCGAGATGACCCTCGGCCGACGATGTGACCGGAAGCGCCTCCATCGGTGCCATGCTGGTGAAATAGACCTTCTGGTAGGCCACCTTCTGCAACTCCTTGCGCCACAGACGCTGGTCGAGCGGCGACATGTCCTCGGAACACTTCGTAATGATGAAGTAATGCGCACGGTAGAGCGAATCGACACGGTCGCGCAATGCCCCGCGCGGCAGGAAATCGTCCTTGTAGAACGGGCGTGTGGAATCCATCACCACAACGTTTATGCGCGCATCGACATAACGGTGCTGGAATCCGTCGTCCATAACTATGAGGTTCACCTCGGGATGCTCTTTCTCGATGCGGCGGATGGCCTCGGTGCGTTTCTCGCACACCACCACCAGCATCTCGGGAAACTTCAGTTTGACCTGCAGAGGTTCATCGCCCACATCGCGGTACGACGAATCGCGCTTCACCTCCATATACCCCTTGGTGCGGCGGCCGTAACCGCGCGAGAGAAGGGCGACAGTGTAATATGGCGACAGATAGCGTATTATCATCTCGGCCGTGGGGGTCTTGCCCGTACCGCCGACCGATATGTTGCCGACGCATACGATGGGAACGGCGAACTTTTCGCTCTTGAGCAGTCCGCAGTCGAACATCCAGTGGCGGATGCTTATGACCATCCTGTAAGGATATGACAACAATTTCAGAAGAAACTTCATAACCGACCTTACGTCAATACGTTCGTCTTGCAACAGTGTTTTTCCTCCCCGGCATGGGTCCGGACGACTTCGGCCCGGCCTGCAAACAAGCGAAAACATCTGTTTTAAGTTTTCAAAGGTAACCAATTATTTGTGATTATCAAACCTTAAGACGATTTTTTTACATTTTTGCAATCATTTGACCCTTACGCGCCCCCGATCAGCATTTTTTTTACTAATTTTGTACGGAAACCGTATGTTGCCGACAGCCGTCTCGCACCCTCGAAAAGCGACGCCGGACCGGCACACGTACCGCGACGGCCGGCGGCCGCCGAATACGGCATGTCATCGACGCGAACCGACGGGTACGGTCCGGACCGAATTTTGTAAACAGCAAATTATGAAACGATTTCTCGAAATAACCATCCTGTCGCTGCTGGCGGCGCTGACGGCATGCCGCAGCGTAAACACGCAGACCGAGGAGGAGGAGGCGGCCGAAGAGCCGCAGCACACGCTTCTGTACGGCATCATCGCCGACAACTACCGCACCGAGCAGGGCGCTGTGGGAAACGGCGAGACGCTGGGCAAGATACTCAGCCGCTACGGAGTGTCGGCCGTCACGGTGGACCGGCTCGACAAAGCTGCCAAGGATGTATTCCCGCTGCGGCAGATACGCGCCGGACGACCTTACACGGCATTCCTCTCGACCGACTCGCTCGCCGGCGGGCGGCTCGACTATCTCGTCTACGAAAAGGACGTGACCGATTACGTGGTGTTCGGCTTCGTGAACGATTCGGTGAGCATCGCCACCGGACAAAAGGATGTGACCGTACGGCGCCAGCGCCGCTCGTCGGTCATCGAATCGTCGCTGTGGGGAGCCATCATTCGCGACAGCCTGCCCAATGCGCTGGCCGCCGAGATGGAGGAGATATACCAGTGGACCATAGACTTCTTCGGACTGCAGAAGGGCGACGGATTCACCGTCATATACGACGAAAAACTTATCGACACCACCCTCGTGGGCATAGGCCGCGTGTGGGGCGCCAAGTTCACGCACGCCGACAAGGACATTTACGCCATACCGTTCCGCCAGAACGGCAAGATACAGTACTGGGAATACGGCGGAGCCTCGCTGCGCAAACAGCTGCTCAAGGCGCCGCTGAAGTTCACGCGCATAAGCTCGCGTTTCTCGAACGCGCGTCTGCACCCCATCTACCGCGTCTACCGTCCGCATCACGGGGTCGACTACGCCGCGCCGAAAGGCACGCCGGTACATGCCGTGGCCGACGGAGTGGTAATCTTCAAAGGCTGGGGAGGCGGAGGTGGCAACACGCTGAAGATAAAGCATGCCGGCAATCTGGTGACGGGTTATCTGCACCTCAACGGTTACGCCAAGGGCATAGCCAACGGCACCCGTGTGTCGCAGGGGCAGCTGATAGGCTACGTAGGCAGCACCGGATCATCGACCGGTCCGCACCTCGACTACCGCATCTGGAAGAACGGCACGCCGATCGACCCGCTGAAGGTGCCGCAGGATCCGGCGGAACCCATAGCGAAGGAGAACATGGCCGCATTCGAGTCGGTGCGCGACCGCATAGTGGCCGAACTTAACGGTACGGCATCGCCGGAAACCATAGTGACGCAGCTCGACAGCATAATCATGCCGGCCGACACGATGAAAACAGCCGCCGAAACGGCGGCTGCCGGCAAAAAGGAGAAATGACATGGAGATAGACACTAGAATAGAGAAATTCATCGGCCGCCACCATGTACTGACCCTCGCCACAGCTACCGTGGACGGACTGCCCTACTGCTGCAATCTGTTCTACGCCTACGACAAAGCCGCCAAGGCGTTCGTTTTCACGTCCGATCCGGCCACCCGCCACTCGCGGATGATGTCGGACAATGCGGCGGCAGCGGCCTCGATCGTTCTTGAGACACGCGTGGTTGGCAAGGTGCAGGGCCTGCAGGTCACGGGACGCACACGTCCGGCCACAGACGGCGACAGAGCATTGTACATCAAGCGGTTTCCATACGCAGCGCTGGCCGGCCTGCATCTGTGGCGCATGGAGGCCCACACGATGAAATTTACGGACAACACACTCGGATTCGGAAAGAAACTTACATGGCAGAGACAGGAGTAATAATAGTGGCCGGAGGCTCGGGCCGCAGAATGGGCGGCACGCTGCCCAAGCAATTCATGATGCTCGGCAACCAGCCGATACTGGCCCGCACCATAAACACCATACACGAGGCACTGCCGGCGGCACAGATCGTGGTGGTGCTGCCCGAGGCGCACACCGACATGTGGCGCAATCTGGTAGCACGTTTCGACGTCGCGAAACACGACATAGCAACGGGCGGCGCCGAACGGTTCCATTCGGTAAGGAACGGACTGGCCGCACTCGGAAGCGAGGTGCGCCGCATAGCCGTGCACGATGCCGTGCGTCCGCTGGTCACCAAACGCCTCGTGATAAAACTAATACTCGAAGCCGAACGCTGCGACGCGGTGATTCCGGTCATAGCGCCGGCCGATTCATGCCGCGTGACCGACGGCGCGGGATCGCACATCATCGACCGCCGGACCCTGCGGCTGGTGCAGACTCCGCAGGTATTCCGTGCGGAGATTCTGCGCAAGGCCTACGAACAGCCGTTCTCGCCCGCCTTCACCGACGACGCATCGGTGGCGGAAGCCGCCGGATATTCGGTGGCACTGTGCGAGGGCGAACGGGAGAACATAAAGATAACCACGCCGGCGGATCTCACGTTCGCCGAGGCGATAATATCATCGGCCGGAAATGAACCGCAACTTTAAATACCGCATCGACCGCCGCACGATGGTGTACACCATGCTCACGCTGGCGGTATTCGTCATCGTTGCCGTGCTTCTGCTCGCGGTGTACAACGGCGGCTACATGTCGGCATGGTTCTCGTCGTTCGTGCTGGCCGTCATAGCACTCATGGTGCTCTCCATACCGCGGCGGATCGTGGTGCTGGACAACACGCTGGAGATACAGTGCATATCCGACATCACCGAAATCGACCTGCGCGAGATAGCCTCGGTACGCCGGGTCGACAAGCGCGAGATGCGCTGGATGATTCCGGTGTTCGGAGCCGCCGGATTCTTCGGATATTACGGCAAATATTTCGACATCAAGATGTTCGAGCCGGTGACGCTGTACGCCTCGGAGTGGCGCAACTTCGTGGAGATAACCGACATATACGATTCGCGGATATATGTGTCATGCCGCGAGGCCGATCGGCTGACGCAGCTGATCATGCAGGCCAAGGCCGTAATCACCGAAAAGGAGAACATGGCCGAGTTCGATTCTTAGGTCCGGACGACAATCGGCGCAAACGCGCGAGCCGGAGCTTTCGGTGCGCGGAGGTTCGCTACGTTCATCCCGCAGGTTACGCTCACACCTTATATTATATGGAGCATATCCAGCTCCTCGGCATCAATGCAGTTGCGCGGGGTGCCCGACCGCACCATCTCGCGGCACTCGTCCATGCTCATCCAACGAACGCCGTCCAGCTCCGAACGCTGAAACGTTATATCCTCCTCCGCCACGTCGCGCCACAACACATACACACCGCTAACCTGATTGTCGAAAAAAGGCCGTCCGCCGAACACCCCGTTGCGGCGGATGCGCCGCATGCCGCACGGAATCAGTTCGTCTGGCGCGGCATCGAGTCCGAGTTCCTCGCGCAATTCGCGCAACGCCGACCCGACGAATCCGTCGCCGGCAGGGATGTGACCTGCGCTCGACACATCGTAACACGACGGGTACGACTCCTTGTCACGGCTGCGAAGCTGCAACAGCAACTCCACCCGCCCCTCGCGGCGGCGTGCAACCCACACATGCGAAGTGCGGTGCAGCACACCCGAGGCATGGGCCTCGGCCCGTTCCACCGTGCGCCCCGTAGGCTCGCCCGATTCATCGACAATATCGAGTATCTCCATCCGAAAATATATTTGGGAACTATCTGCTTTAGGCCTGCCAAGCGTGAGCCGCAGCCTGCGGAGTGAACGCAGCGAGCCTCCGAGCGCAGGAGGCCACGGCCCCGTGAAGCGCAGGATATTACGCCTGAACGCAACAGGTCTAACGCCGCAAAATTAGGAAATTCCGGCCGGACGACCTATTTTTCCGGCAAAAACACGCTATATTAGCATCGAAAAAACATACGACATGGACATACGATTCATAACCGACCGCAACTCGGTACGGCTCATCAGACACCAGCTGATCCCCACTCCGTTCGGCGAGATGCTCACCGCATGGTGCGAAGACGACGCGCTGTGTTTCGCCGCATTCACCACACACCGCGGACGCGACGAGGTGGCGGGCGAACTTCACAGACTCTTCCCCGCAGCCCGGTTCGAGGAGACGACCGGCCGCAAAAGCATATTTGACGAACGTCCCGACAGGATAGCGCTGGCCGGAACAGCATTCCGCCACGACGTGTGGCGAGCGCTGCTCGACATAGAGTGCGGCAGTACCGTCACCTACGCGCAACTGGCCGGGCGGGCCGGACATCCGCGCGCCGTGCGGGCCGTGGGCACGGCGGTGGGCAGCAATCCGATATGCGTCACAGTACCGTGCCACAGAGTGGTTCCGGCCGCGGGCGGGGTCGGCAACTACCACGGAGGGGCGGAGATAAAGAAAGCGCTTCTCGAATACGAGAAAGCGCATATAAAATAGAGGATCCGCATGCCAGACCGCACCGGCAACCGGCCGGGACAACGATGCCGGAGAGCGCACTACCCCAGCGCCACATCGAGCATCATCATCAGCGCGAAGCCCAGCGCAACGCCTATGGTGGCCACATTGGAGTGACGGCCGTTCTGTGACTCGGGGACAAGCTCCTCGACGACCACATATATCATGGCGCCGGCCGCAAACGCCAGCAGGTAGGGCAACACGGGCAGCAGCCGGTCGATCAGCAATATCGTAAGCACGCCGGCCACGGGTTCCACGGCGCCCGACCCTACGCCGAATGCGAAAGCCTTCCACCGGCTGTGCGAACTGGCCCGCAAAGGCATCGACACTATGGCTCCCTCGGGAAAGTTCTGGACCGCTATGCCCAGCGACAGCGTCATGGCACCGGCCATAGATATGCCGGCATTGCCGGCCAATGCTCCGGCAAGCACCACGCCGACGGCCATTCCTTCGGGAATATTGTGCAGCGTGACGGCGAGCACGAGCATGGTCGAGCGTCCTAATCCCGACTTCAGCCCCTCGGGTTCAGGAGAATCGACATGAAGGTGCGGCACCAGACTGTCGAACAGCAGCAGCGAGAACATGCCGGCAAGGAAACCGACCGTCGCCGGCAACCACCCCGTGCCGCCGCCCGCGGCATTCATGTCAATCGACGGAATGAGGAGCGACCACACCGAAGCGGCTATCATCACCCCCGACGCGAATCCGAGCAGCAGCTTCTGCAACCACGGCACGATCCCGCCGCGCAGGAAAAACACCATGGCGGCGCCGAGCGACGTGCCGACAAACGGCAGCAGAAGTCCGTATGCCACTTCGCAATACACGCCGGCCGGGATTTATTTGAGATTCTCGAGATAGTCGACTATCGCGCCGAAGTCGGAGTGCGAGTCGACGAACTCGTCGTAAGAGTGTTCGCTGTCGCCCTCCTCGGGTACGTCCGACACCATCTTAACCACCACCACCGGCAGATCGCCGAACAGTTCGGCCGCCTGACACACGGCGGTGGCCTCCATGTCGAACAGTCCCGAACAAAGTCCGAAGCGCTCCTTGGCTTCGGCGATCATCGGGGCGTCGACGAACGAATCGCCCGTCAGCACCACAGCGTCGTCATGGCCTATCAGCGGATAGGGCTCGGTAAGCTCGGGGACGAAATCCTGCGGAATACGGCAGTCGTGGTAACGCGCCACGCGCGGAGCGACCACATCGCCGCGGCGGCGGCCGGAAGCCGATGCGGCATAGCCCACCACCGCCACGCGGTCGAACTCGCCGCCGGCACGCGCTATGGCCAGCGCGGTGTTGGCGGCGGCCAGCGCCTTGCCCACGCCGCAGCGCACCACCGTGTATACATGCTGCAACTCACGCCCCGCAAGGGCGTCGTTCATGTTCTTATATTCGCGACTCGTGGGAGCCAGAACCAGATAATTCATCACCAAGCGCAATTATAGATTGAACCTAT
>CAZFIN010000072.1:0-10110 GCA_964519525.1 uncultured Alistipes sp.
ACCTGTAACCGCTTGATCCGTAGTCAAGTACTCTATTCAGTTGAGCTACGGAGCCGTTTGCTGATTGCGAGTGCAAATATATGGCGGAATTTTGTTCTGTGCAAATATTTCGGATGTTTTTTTTGACTTTTTTTACGTCTTTATCATATAGTGCTGATATACGCAGTATTGCGTTTTCGCGAAAAAAGGTCGCATCTCAGTGCCCGAATATCGTTTCCAGCTCGTGCAGCAGTTCCTGCCCGTACAGATCGCGCGCTGCGATTGTGCCGTCGGGTGAGATCAGGAAGTTGGCGGGGATAGTTTGCAGTCCGTAGGTTTCCGCCGCCGAGGCTTCATCCTCCTCTGCCGAGTCTATGGCGTTAATCCACAACATCCGGTTGCCGGTGACGAACGCGCGCCATCTTTCCGGGTCGCGGTCGAGCGAGATTCCGCATATCTCGAAGCCCTGCAATGCGTACTTGTCGTAGGCCTGCTGCATGGCCGGTATCTCGCGCAGGCACGGCTCGCACCATGTGGCCCAGAAGTCGAGGAGAACCCAGCGGTTCCTGCCGCACAGTTCGGCGAGCGTGGTGCGTTCGCCGGACAGTGTCGTCACGGCTATATCGATCATCGACTGGCCGGGTTCGGTGCGCGCGCAGACGTCGATGTAATCGGCGAAGCGCCTCATGGCCGACAGATCCCGCATCCGTGGCGCGAACTGCGCCAGCCGCACCCTCATGTCCTCGGCCGACATACCCTGCGCTTCCTGATTGAGAAACAGCTCGACGCCTATTATGTTGTCGAGATTGTCGGATATGGCGGTGGAGAGTATGTCGCGGTATTTCATTACGAGCGTCTCGTAATGCTCCTCGATATTCTCGTCCTGCGGATCGAGATCGGCTATCTGGCGGGTGACGTCCGAGAGACGGCGGATGATTATGTTGTACTTGTCGTTTACCGGTCCGCCCTCAGCTATGTAGCCGTTTCCGGCCGGAGTGAGGTGCAGACGTCTGTTCTCGACGAGCAGTATCGCGAGCGCGTTGCCGTTGTCGTCGCATACGAATGCGGTGGCGGGCTCGGCAGCCTTGCCGCGCAGGCGGAACGTATTGTCGGCCGCGACTGCCGCCGAGGCGAGCGTGTCGGTCGATGCGTTCTCGGTGATGAGGTAGACCACGCTGGCGGCATTGTCGGCGAGGCGACCTTCTATGTCGAACTTTATGCCCCGGTTGCAGGCGCACATGGCTGCCAGCGGCAATATTGACAGAATTAATCGTTTCATAGGGTTCGTGTGGCGGCGCTTCCGGTGGCCGTCGTTTGCAAATATATATAAAAACGGTGTGCGACGCATCTGCGTCGTCTTTATTTTATAAAACGAAGCCTTTGCGCATTTATTATGCGGCCGACGGTATTCGCCGTGCGGCTGTCTCCGCCGCGCTGCCGGCGATCGGCGGTCGGGGACCAGTCATGGCAGGATACCCGTTTCGCGGAACATGCGTTCGTAGCTGGCGGCCTTGCGGTCGAGCGCGAGAGGATAGGCGCGCGACGACGAGGGCATGCGGTAGAACCGCAGGGTGCGGCTGCCGACGGTCAGCGGCACGTACTCGCCCACCCGGGGTTTCCCGCAGCCGAAGTGTTGCACGAGCGTATCGGTGGCCTTTTCGCCGGTGGTGGCTATCGCGGTGCAGTGGGGCAAGGTGCCGAGCATGGCGTTGAGATCGGTCGGCGTGACCACCTCCAGAAATTTGTCAGAGGCGTTTCCGGCAAGCCGTCGCACCTGCGTGGCGGTGTCGTACAGTCCTATGCCGTGTTCGGTGCAGAATGCGGCTATGCGGTCGCGGTCGAAGCGCTTCGCGCCGCTCTGTTCGAAGTATCGGCGGTCGCCGTGGAATACAAGGCCCATAATGCGCCACATGTCGTTGTTGAAGTTGGGGTAGAAGAACTCCATCGACCAGCGTTTGCGCTCGGGCGGAAAGCTGCCGAGCATCAGCAGCCGGCAACCATCGGGCAGGAACGGATCGAGCGAATGGCTCTCGGTGACGGGTGCGGAGGCGGATGTGTTCGGTGCTGGCGCTTTCATCTCACAGTTCTGTTTTGTAGACATTCGTCTGTTTCGGCTGGAATCCTGCCGAGCGGTATAGGGCGTTGGCTGCTATGCGCGACGGGCGCGACGTGAGCATGAGCGTTGCGGGCGACAGCTGTCGTGCGCGGGCTATGGCGTGATCGACGAGCATCCGTCCGAACGAACGGCCGCGCATGGCGCTGTCGACCACCACATCCTCGATCCAGCCCTTGGTGCCGGTGGGAGTGTGACCTATGACGAGCGTGAGCATGCCGACGATTTCGCCGCCGGCGCGCAGCAGGAACAGATGCGAGGCCGGATCGGCGCTTATGCGGCGCAGATCGTCGTCGGTCATGCGCCGCCGGTCGGTGAGCTGACCGAGCAGGCGGTTGACGGGGGCGGTGACCGAAGGGTCGAATTCGGTGAGTTCGGTTATTTCAATGTTCATGTCGCATGCTGTTTTTTAATATCGGTCATGTAGCGCGGCACAACGCTGCGCAGCCGGACGACCGGCCGCAGACGGAGAACCGGGTATGCGGTACGAGGTCGAATCCGCACCGCCCGCAGAACCGTATGGCGGCGGCACACTCGCCGGTTGAGCGGCTATTGCCGCCAACTGCGTGCCGTCAGAGTTTTATGGGCTGGAATCCCTTGCCGTAGACGCTCATCACCGAACATACGGTCATGAAAGCCGACGGGTCGATCTCGCGGACGAACTTCAGTATCTTTGCCGTCTCGCGGCGGTTGCATACCACCATCACCATTTTCGAGTGGGTGTGGGTGTAGCCGCCCTCCGATTCGATGAGGGTGACGCCGCGTCCGAGGTCGTTGTTGAGCGCCGTGGTTATCTGCCGGTAGTGGGGCGATACGATGAACACCTGACTCGACTGTTTGTTGCCGGCAAGTATCATGTCGACGGTGTAGCCGAACACGAGTGTCATTATGTAGCCGTAGATTGCGGCGTCGATCGAGAATCCCACCAGCAGCGACGAGGCTATTATCATGAAGTCGAGCACGAATATTATGCGTCCGTAGCTTATCGACCGGTATTTGTTTATTATCATGGCCACTATGTCGGTGCCTCCGGCCGACCCGCCCTGCATCAGCGCGAGCGCGACGCCGAATCCGGTGACCACGCCGCCCAGAACCATCGACAGGAAACGGTCGAGATGCAGGAAGTCGTCCAGCGGCAGTATCTCCTGCCACATGTTCATCGACATCGACAGCATCAGTATGCACCAGATGGTCTTGAGTCCGAAGTTCCACCCGAGCACGAATCCCGCGACGATCAGCAGCACGGCGTTGATGGCCAGCACGATGGTGCCTATGCGTATGTCCCATCCGTAGGCATTGTTGAGTGCGGTGCTGATTACGATGGCCAGACCCGATGCGGCGCCTCCGGTACTTTTGGCGGGCAGCACGCAGCCTATCCAGCCGAACGAGTACACGAACATGCCTATGGTCATGACGATGTATTCTCTGACGGTGGTGGCAATCTTTTGGGTCGGGATGTGCGGAACGGTCGGAATGTGTGGAGCAGACATAAGATTTAAGATGGGTTGATTGATTGGTGTTCGCTCATGCCGCGGAGCGCGGGCGTATGCGTGCATGCGTGCGACGGGCGGAACGCGCTCCTTCCTGCGGACGGTTCCGGCGATGCTGCTGTCGCATAGGTCTCTGTTCTACTGACATGAATCATGTTTGCGGCCTGATAAAGTCGTTTTGGTCGTGTGAAATTAATACAAAATACGATATGTGGTTCTTTTCCGGCCGAATATTTTAGGTCTCCGCCCGCAAAATCCGCTCTCACGCAGTGTCCGGACCTGTCTTCCGGTGCTGATTCCGGAGCTGTGCGACGGGGCGCGTCGGCGGGTGTGCGGCGAGATGAGGTTTCGGAATGATTACGGTTTTTTACATGTGCGGTTTCGGCGGCCGTTGCGGCCGCATTGCCGTTTCGGCGTTTTTCTTAAATGACGGAATATGTAATTATTAATATTTTATTTATGGGTTTCGATAAAAGAAATAATGATTAACGGCGTCGTGCGCATGGATGTTAGGCGGTAGGCAAATAGGATACTTATGGTCTATTACTCTTTTTTATCTTTTTAAAGTCCGAAAAATCCCCCCCCCGGTTTCGAAACGAAAGTTTTATAATTAAGCCAGCTCTATTAAATGTCTATAATACAATTGTATAACTATATATTCAAAACGAAGCATATGGTATCATTTCAAAATAATGATACCATTACGTATGACTGATATGTTGCAAAAGGGTTGGAAAAATTTGTTGTTTGTGTAAAAAATCATATCTTTGCATTACGTATATAACTGCTAACTGAATTTAAAAAATGTACTAATGCCTATGAAGTGATTCATACCTTTATATTATAAGGTATGCGACAGCGGTCGTGTCGCATGCCTCGACTGATTAATGTATAACCAATTTGACCTAAACCATAAAATCCTACACAAAAATTTAAACTTAAATCGGAAGTTATGAAACTTAACTTACACAAAGCCCCTCCCCGTAGCTGGATGCAACGAATTACGTTGCTGATCGTTACGCTGGGATTATGCTGTTTTTCGGCTTTTGCTCAGCCGAAAACGGTAAGCGGTGTCGTAAAGGATGCCGCCGGCGAACCTGTAATCGGAGCCAATGTGATCGAAAAGGGTACGACCAATGGCGTGTTCACCGATGTGAGCGGACGATACAGTCTGCCAATGCAGGGTAAAAATCCAGTTATTTCGGTTTCTTACGTGGGATACATCTCTCAGGATATTCCCGTAGGAGCCAAAACCTCGATCGACGTGACGCTGGAAGAGGACAAGGCCCAGCTCGAGGAGGTGGTCGTTATCGGTTACGGTACGGCCAAGAAAAAGGACCTCACGGGTGCCATCTCGACGGTGAACACCGAGAAACTCACCACCGAGGCGCCGCGTTCGGTCGGCGACCTTCTGCGTTCGGCCGCAGCCGGCCTGAATGTCAGCATGACCACCGACGCCGAGTCGGCCGCGAGCTACTCGATCCGCGGCAAAACGACACTCTCGGCCGGATCGTCGCCGCTGATAGTACTCGACGGAGTGATCTACAACGGTTCGGTGACCGACATCAACCCCGCCGACGTTGCCAGCGTCGACGTGCTGAAGGACGCTTCGTCGGCAGCAATCTACGGTGCCAAGTCGGCCAACGGCGTAATCTGCATCAACACCAAGAAGGGACAGGGCGGCCGTCCTACGATCACGTTCAACGCCAACATCGGTTTCGTACACCGCGCCCGTCCGGTCGAGGTGCTCGACGGTGCCGGATTCGTGCAGTTCCGTCAGGACTACGAGGAGGGTCAGCTCACCAACGAGGAGCGTGCCCGCGTGCCCGAGAAGTTCCGCGATCCGCGTTCGCTGCAGACGGTGGACCAGCTCACGTGGTACAACTACGATCAGGCTACGCCCGCAACGTCGCTTCCCGACGAGCAGACGCTCATGCGCACGTGGCTCAGCCGTCTTGAGTTCAAGACCATCGAGCAGGACAACTATCTGGCCGGCAACGAGACCAACTGGGACGACATCGTTTACCAGACCGGTCTTCAGCAGGACTACACGGCCAGCATCGCCAACCGCAACGACAACATGTCGTACTACTGGTCGGTGGGATATGCCGACCGCGAGGGCGTGATCGTCGGCAACCGCTACACCAACCTGCGTACGCGTCTCAATCTGGAGTCGAAGGTGAACCGCTGGATGACCGTGGGTCTGAACGCGTCGTTCGCCGAGCGCAAGGGCGGCTATCTGCAGGCCGATCACGGCCAGCGCGAGAACAACTCGCCCTACACCACCTACACGATGGATCCCGACAGTCCCTACTATCGCTATCCTTCGGGCGACAACAACACGCTGAACCCGTTCTTCGCCAATAACTACATCGACCGCCGTTCCGTTACCCAGACTCTGAACGCCAGCATCTACACCAAAATCCAATTGCCGTTCGGAATCGAGTATCAGATGAACTACACCCCCTATTTCCGGTGGTACGAGTATTACAACCATCACTCGTCGCAGTCGCCCGAGTACGCCGCTTTGGGCGGTTCGGCTACCCGTGAGCACCAGAAGACCTACAACTGGCAGCTCGATAACGTGATCCGCTGGCAGAAGCAGTTCGGCAAACACAACATCAACATCACGCTGCTGCAGAATGCCGAGAAGAACCAGTACTGGTCGGACTCGATGTCGGCTACCAACTTCACTCCCATGGACATTCTGGGCTGGCACCGCATGCAGGCAGGTACCGAGCAGACCATCTCGTCGGATGATACGTACGACACCGGCGACGCGCTCATGGCCCGCCTCTACTATTCGTTCCGCGACACCTACATGCTGACCGCTTCGGTGCGCCGCGACGGCTATTCGGCCTTCGGCGCCGGCAACCCGCGCGCGACGTTCCCGTCGGTGGCATTGGGATGGGTGTTCACCAACGAGAAGTTCATGGAGAACGTTAACTGGCTCAACTACGGTAAGCTGCGTGTGTCGTGGGGTCAGAACGGTAACCGCGATATCGGCCGCTATGCGGCTCTGTCGACGCTTACCTCGTTGCTGCATCCCTACATCGACTCGACTACCGGCAACATCTACACCACCTCGCAGATATGGGTCGACCGTCTGGCCAACAAGAATCTGTCGTGGGAGACTACCGAGTCGTGGAACTTCGGTCTCGACTTCGGTCTGTTCAACAATGTGTTGCGCGGATCGGCCGAGTTCTATGTGGCCCGCACCAAGGATATGCTCGTGTCGCGTTCGATCCCCTCGATCACCGGTTTCTCAAGCGTCTACGACAACCTCGGCCAGCTGAACAACCACGGTTTCGAGCTTACGCTCAACGCCACGCCCGTTTCGAACAACGTGTTCACGTGGGATTCTACGGTGACGTTCGCGTTCAACCGCCGCAAGATCACGCACCTCTACGGTACTTACGATGACATATTCGACGACGACGGCAATGTGATCGGCCGCCGCGAGAAGGACGACGTGAACAACGGATGGTACATAGGCCACGACACCGACCAGATCTACGGCTACAAGCGCATCGGCGTATGGCAGCTCGACGAAGAGGAGGAGGCTGCGCGTTACGGTCTGAAGCCCGGTGACTTCAAGTATCTCGATGTGGACGACAACGGCGTGCTGAACACCGACGACAAGGTATGGCAGGGTTACACTTCGCCGCGCTACCGCGCATCATGGCGAAACGAGTTCAACTTCAGGAACGGTCTCTCGCTGTCGTTCATGCTCTACGGCAACTTCGGTCAGTGGGGTACGCTCAACCGCGCCGCCAATGCCGTGAGTCTGCCCGACCGCCACACTTGGATCGACATAGGCCGCTGGACTACCGACAACCCGACCAACGACTACGCCCGCATCGGTTCGACCAACAAGGGCAACAACTACGTGAAGAAGGATTTCGTACGTATGGAGAGCATCGCTCTGGCCTACCGTCTGCCCAAGAAGTGGCTGAGCAAGGTGTTCATACAGAATGCTACGGTTTCGTTCACCGTCCGCAATCCGTTCGTGGTTACCGGCTGGTATCTGGGCGATCCCGAGCAGGGCGATCTCACTCCGCGCACGTGGAACATCAACCTGAACCTTACACTGTAATCCCCCAAAGAGTGAATTATGAAAAAATCGATCAAATATATAATGCCTGCCGCAGCCGCCGCGCTGCTGTTGGGTTCGTGCGACAAGAGCTGGCTCGACCCTAAGCCCCTCTCGTTCTTCGCACCTGAGAATACCTACGTCAATTCGGCCGGTCTGGAGGCCGCGCTTGTTGCCGCCGAGCGTAACATGCGCCACGAGTATTTCAGCGACGGCGCCCCCATCCTCACCGAGATGTTCACCTCCGACATTGCCGTGAACGGCAAGACCGACGCCTCGTCGTCGATGTGCGACCTCATCACGCAGATGACCCCGACGGGACTCGCATCCTCGGTAGACAGCAACCAGATGAACTGGTACTGGTCGGAGGGATTCAAGGGTGTCAAGTATGCCAATACGGCCCTCGACCGTCGCGCCAATGCCACGTTCAAGAACGAGGCCGAGGAGAATGAGGTGATCGGAAAGTGCTATTTCCACCGCGCTTACCGCTACTACAAGATGATCCACCAGTTCGGCGACGTGCCTTGGATCGACCACGAGATACGTACCCCCGAGGACAACTTCTCGTCGTTCGACCGCTTCTCGATTGCCGAGCAGTGCTACTACGACATGGAGTTCGCATACCAGTGGGTTGGCGACAACAACGACCTCGGCGCCATTTCGAAAGGCGCATGCGGTATTCTGCTCATGAAGTTCTGTATGGTGACCGGCCGCTACGACCGTGCCATCGAAGTGGGCCGCGAGATTGTGGCCAAGCACCCGTTGGTGAAGACCATTCAGTTCGACAAGTCTTCGGGTAACCTCATGCTCGACCTGCACTCGCGTGCCGCCAAATCGAGCATCGCCAATACCGAGCTGCTGCACGTGGTTGTTTCGACCGTCGACACCAAGGATCAGGGCTCGGCCCGTATCGAGACCATGCGTAATGCCACTCCCTACTGGGCCAACGGTTCCATCAAGACGCCCAAGGGTGCTACCGGCTGTACGATCGACCTTCAGAAGACCGAAAACGGCAAGGGCGGTTATCTCGACAACGACTTCAACGTAGGCCGCGGTATCGCCACCATGCGTCCTTCGGCATACTACCAGTATGAGATCTGGGGCGACAAGGAGAAGACCGACATGCGCGGTCCCATGTACGGTATCGACGCCGACGATCCCGACAACCTGTCGGCCAAGTCGTGGCGCGAGATGGAGGATCTGTATTACAACAACCTATCGCTCAAGAACAACAACGACGAGTATTACGCCAAGCATCTTATCCGTCCGGGTAACATGATCGTGGCCGACTCTACCCGCTGCTGGTTCCGCTGGCCGCACTACATCACTTATGTGCCCGACGAAACACAGGCTTCCGATTGGCGTGGCGGTTATACTCCGTGGTATGTTTACCGTTCGGCCGAGGTTTACCTCATCATGGCCGAGGCCTACTACTGGAAGGGTGACACCGCGAACTGCGCTGCCATGCTGAACGAAGTGCGCCGCCGTGCAGGAGCCGCTGATCTTACCGCTGACGAGGCCGGCATCGAGGCCGTGCTGGCGGAGCGTGCCCGCGAGCTCTACTATTGCGAGCCGCGTCACGTCGAACTGGTGCGCATAAGCTACATGTATGCACGCACGGGCAAGACCTGCGAGTGGAACGGACGCACGTACTCGATGACCAATTTCTCAGGTCCCGAGGGTACCGGAACGACGAATCCCTGCACCGATCTGGGCTATAACTTCTATTACGACTGGGTGGTGTCTCACAACGACTTCTACTACAAGGGCAACGGTACCAACACCTCGTATAGCGATACCGGTTACGTGCAGTATGCTAAGGGTATCTTCCGCATCGCGGTTCACAATGTGCTGTGGCCTGTTCCCGAGAGCGCTATCGTCGACAACAAGGGCGATCTGAATCAGAATGCAGGCTACGTGAAGGTTGCCTCGCATCCCTACAATGTCGAACCCATCGTTCTCGAAATCGACAAACACGGTTATAATTGATTGTAGATTAGCTTTTTTTCGAAGGCAGCCCGGGTATGCCCGGGCTGCCTTTCTTTTATCAGGCATGTGGCTTTCACTGCTTCTGCTGTCTTCGCTGCCTTCGCCGTTTTTGCCGTTTTTGCCGTTTTTGCCGCCTTCGCCGTCTTTGTTGTTTTTGCTGTTTTTGCCGCCTTCGCCGGTGGAGTGTACTTATCGGTTACAGCAGGAGCCGGGCAAATTACCGGTGGTTGCCAGTGGTTGCCGATGCTGATCGGTAATGTCCGCCCGGTTGCAATCGGAGTGAAACTGCTCGGTCCGGCTGGCATGAATAAAAAGTATGCCCGAAATGCGGGCAGGCACCGGCAAAAGATTGCGCACTTGCTTTGCCGCACGGACAAGGAGTCTTTCAAGAGTATGCCGGCAGCATGATACAAGACGTGGGGCGAGAGGTTGAAACATCGCACATA
>CAZFIN010000073.1:0-10013 GCA_964519525.1 uncultured Alistipes sp.
CGTCGGCGCTCAAGGACGAGTTCCGCACCTACTACTCGGGCGAGACGGGCCGCGTGGGCCACGAGATGATACTCGACCTCACCAACTTCAAGCACGACTACGACATCGACTGCGGCGACATCGCCCACCGTCTGATGGACTACGGATTCCACGCCCCCACCCTCTCGTTCCCCGTGCACGAGACGCTGATGGTTGAGCCTACCGAGTCGGAGCCCAAGGCCGAGATGGACCGCTTCATGCAGGCTCTGGTGCAGATCAAGCGCGAATGCGAGGCCGCCGCAGCTGCCGGCCAGAAGGACAATGTGGTGGCGAACGCCCCTCACACGGCAGCGGAGATCGCGGGCGAATGGCCGCACCCCTACACCCGTGCCGAGGCGGCTTTCCCGCTCGACTGGGTGCGCGAGGCGAAGTTCTTCCCCTACGTGACCAAGATCGACAACGGCTACGGCGACCGCAATCTGGTGTGCTGCAACGCCGAGTAACGGAGTAACGGAATGAAAACACATATTTGAAAGGATATTTTATGAAAGTAGAAAACAGTAAAATGGTATCGGTGAACTACACGCTCACCGTGGATGGCAAGATAGCCGATCAGTCGCGCGAGGGCAGCCCCCTGCAGTTCGTATGCGGAACGGGCATGCTGCTCCCCAAGTTCGAGGGCGCCAT
Source organism: uncultured Alistipes sp. (assembly GCA_964519525.1). Taxonomy (GTDB): domain Bacteria; phylum Bacteroidota; class Bacteroidia; order Bacteroidales; family Rikenellaceae; genus Alistipes. Next base: position 667 of record CAZFIN010000073.1, read on the forward strand.
CATGGGCAAGGAACCCGGCGACAAGGTGTCGTTCACGCTCGAACCCAAGGACGGCTACGGCGAGATCATCCCCGAGGCGGTGGTGGATCTGCCCAAGACCATATTCGTGATAGACGGCAAACTGGCCGAGGAGATGCTGACGGTAGGCAACCAGATACCCATGAGCGACGCGCAGGGCAACCGCATGATGGGCATCGTGAAGGAGGTCGGCGCCGACACCGTGAAGATGGATTTCAACCATCCCATGGCCGGCAAGACCCTCAACTTCGACGTGGAGGTGGTAGAGGTGCGCGACGTGACGCCCGAGGATCTGGCGTCGCAGGGCGGCTGCCACTGCCATGACTGCGGCGGCGACTGCGAGGGTGGCTGTCACGACGGCGATTGTCACGACGAAGGCTGCGGATGCCACTAAAATCGGCGCAGAGCGGCGGAAGTCACCGTCCGCTCCGCAATATCAACGTTACGGAGCGTCGCGCAAGTGACGCTCCTTTTATATAAACGACCCGAATGGTCTGCATATCCGACATAGTGGATGCCGTCGCCGACAGAACCGCCTCATGGCGCACGCTGCGCGGGGTGGAGCCGCACATGCACGGCGGGCGACCGCAATACGTCACCGGCAACGCCGCCGTAACGTTCTTCGTGCGACACGACGGGCACGAGAAGGTGCTCAAGTGCTACACGCGCGAGAATCCCAACCTGCGAGCCATATACGGAGAACAGTTCCTGCCGCAGGAGTTATGCGCGGTCGACATGACGGGACGCCCGCACAGAATAGACTGCCTGCTGACGAAGCGCATCGACGGGCCGACGCTCGACTGCGCCATATACGACGCCGCGCCATGCGAGCTGCAGGCGCTGGCCGACGCATTCGACGCTATGGCCACAGAACTGCTCGGACAGGAGCGGGCGCACGGCGACCTGAAACCCGAGAACATAATAGTCGCACCCGACGGAACTATGCGGGCCATAGACTGGGATTCGGCATTCGTGCCGCAGCTGGCCGGCAACACCGCCCCCGAGACCGGCACCGCCGCGTACCAGCACCCCGGCCGCACGCGCGAGCTGTTCGACAAGCACATCGACGACTATTCGATAGCCATGCTTTCGGTGCTTCTGCACGCCTCGGCCATAGACGGCGCCACCATAGATCACTACCGCCGCTACCGCGAGTTCGCACTGCGTCCGCGCGACATAGCGCGCGGCGACCGCCGCGAACTGGAGCGGCTGACCGATCTGTTCGCCGCACACGGAATGGCGCTGCAATACCGGCTCGCACGGATGCTCGCTTCGCCCGTACCGCAATTACCGGGACTCGGCGGCATGATGGAATTCGCACGGACAAGGATGCGCGACGCATACCGCAGACCGTGTGCCGCATGCGGCACACGCTCCTCGGCCGAGGAGCATGGCGGACTGTGGGGCTGTCAGACGGACGGCGAGTGGACCGTTCCGCCGCTGTACGACTGGGCATTCGACCCTTCGGAGGGAACGATGCTCGCGGGACTCGGCTCATACAGTCACTTTCTGTCGACCGACGGTCGCGTGCTGATTAGTTTCGGCCGCGACGAGAAGGTGAAGCCGTTCCGGAACGGGCACTCATGCGTCAGGTGCGCCGACGGAAGCACGAGGACAATCGGACCGGAAGAGCTCGCGGCCGCAATGCAGCCGGCCGAAGAAGTATAGGAAAAACTAAAACAGACTGAAAAATGAAGAAACGAATACTGCTTGTCGCGGCAATGCTGCCGTACATCATATTCACGGCCAATGCACAGACCGCACGCGAGGAGATTGCCGACGACCCGCTACGTGCGGCGAGCAACTACTACGCCTATCCCGCGCCGACCGGACGGCTGACTCCGGCGCCGAAAGGCTACAAACCATTCTACATCAGCCACTACGGCCGCCACGGGTCGCGCTGGCTGATAGGCGAGAAGAAATACAGCGCCCCCTATCTCGCACTGAAGCAGGCCGCCGACTCGGGCGCACTCACCGCCTACGGCGAAGAGATACTCGGCAAGGTGGCGCGGGTGTACGAGGCCGCACGCGACCGCGACGGGGAGCTTACTCCGCTCGGGCATCGCCAGCACCGCGAAATAGCGGAACGCATGTACCGCAATTTCCCCGAAGTGTTCAAAGGCAGCACGGCGGTGGACGCCAGATCGACCGTAGTCATACGCTGCATACTGAGCATGACGGGCGAGACCCAGCGGCTGGCCGAACTCAATCCGCAGCTGCGCATCACCACCGACGCCAGCCGGCACGACATGTATTACATGAACCGCAGCGACCGTCAGCTCGATTCGATACGCAAAGTCACCCAGCCCGTGATAGACGAGTTCAAGAAACGGCACACCCACCCCGAGAGGCTGATGAACGCGCTGTTCGGCGACCGTGAGTACACAGCACGCAACATAAACACGGCGGCGCTGTACAAACAGCTGTTCGAGATAGCGGCCAACCAGCAGAGTCTCGATCTGGATTTCGACTTCGACGGACTGTTCACGCCCGACGAACTCTACGACATGTGGACCAACACCAACGCCGAGTGGTATGCGGCCTGCGGATTCTCGCCGCTCACCGGCGAAATGATGCCGCTGCGCGAGCGGGCGCTGCTGGCCAACATCATCGACACCGCAGACTCGTGCGTCATGTGCCGGGAGAACAACGTCACGCTGCGTTTCGGCCACGAATCGTGCCTGCTGCCGCTGGCGTGTCTGATGGAGATCGACGACTGCGGACTGCGCGAGGCCGATCTGGACCGTCTCGCCGACAGATGGCGCAATTACAGGATATACCCGATGGCATGCAACATACAGCTCGTATTCTACCGCAGACCCTCGGGCAGGGGCGATGTGCTGGTGAAGGTGCTGCTCAACGAACATGAGGCGCACCTGCCCATAGAAAGCGACATGTGGCCCTATTACAGATGGGACGACGTGAGGAACCATTACCGGCAGATACTCGCCCTCGGCGAACAAAAACTCGCCGGGAGCATGTAAATATTGCATCGCCGCAGCCACACGAAGCCGACATGGTTGAATTTATATAATAATAGGACGCACAAAATAGCACGGCAAGATATATTGATTTCATTTTTTGTTTGTATATTTGTCAATATCTACAAATAAAAAGAGAAGTTTATGTATTCACAGGAGATAACACGCCGTCACCGTACCGCGTTCGTCATAGCCATCGACCGCTCGGGCTCGATGCAGGAGAAGGTACGCTTCGGCCGGGAAACGACGAGCAAGGCCGAAGCCGTATCGCGGACGGCCAACAGCCTTATTTCGGAACTGATCGACCGCTGCCGCCGCACCGACGGCCTGCGCAACTACTACGACATAGCCGCCGTAGGTTACAACGACGACGAAGTGACCATGCTGCTCGATCCGTCGGGATTCGTATCGGTAACCCAGCTGGCAGCGCGGGCACCCGAAACAACTGTCAACTACACCAAACACATCTCTGAGAACGGCGGCACCACGCAGACCGGACACACGCAGACGATGTGGATACGCCCGAAGTCCGAGGGCAACACGCCGATGTACGAGGCCATGCTGCACGTGCGCGACATGGTGGCCGCATGGTGCGACGAGCCGCAGAACCGCGAGAGTTTCCCGCCGGTGGTGATAAACATCACCGACGGCGAGGTGTCGGACTGCGACGGCAACGAACTGCGCGACATTTGCTCGCAGATACGCCGCATAAGCACCGACGACGGCAACGTACTGCTGCTCAACATACACATATCGACCAACTCGGTGATTCCGTCGATGGTGTTCCCCACCGAGGCCGAACTCTCGCGCGCCGACCGCAACGCGCGCACGCTGGCCGACTGTTCGAGCCGCATGCCCGAGGCCTTCGAGGACGCCGTGCGCCGCAGCAAGGGCGCAGGATGCCAGCCGCCGTTCTGCGGCATGGCCTACAACGCAAGCATTGTGGAACTGCTGTCGATCATCAACATCGGATCGCGCAGCGTAACCAACATGGAGTGATGGCGACGATTTCCGACCTCAGGGCCGCGCTCGCGTCGCCCGCATCATATTTCAGCCGCCTCACCGACATCACATGGCCGGACGGCACGATCATACGCTCGACCTATTTCGCCGAGGCGGTCATCCGTCACCACAGCCGCCCGTACCTGCTGTGCATGCCGCTGCACCCCGACGCACTGCGGCGCGCCGAACGGTTCGTCGTCCGCAAACGCTACATAACATCGCCCGTAGTGCCGCGGATCGAGATTCTGCGCGACGAGATGAAGTGCGGCGGCGACACGTGCGACATTATGCTGGAGCCTCTGCCGCAGGGTATCACTCTGTCCGAAGCCATAAGCGACATGGCCGACGCGACCGAAGCCGCGGCGCTGGCCGGCGCACTCGACACCTTGCGGACAACGCTCGAGAAGGCCGGCGTGTCGCTGTTCAATCTGCGCGAGGAGAACATCGTGGTGGACGCCTCTGGAGCCATGTACCCCGTCAGATGGTATTACGCCGCCGAGGGCTGCGGACACGACGAGCAGGCCTTCGGCCGGTTACGCGCCCGCATAGCAGGGCTTTTCCCCGACGCAGGACCGGCCCGGCCCCGGACGGCGGAGCCGGCACCCGCACCGGCAGACGGACATCTGGACATGAACCCGATGTTCGAGGGACTGTCGGCCGTGCTCGACCGTTCGGGCTGGGGATTCGTCGACTGCGACAACCGCCCCGTTATAAAGTCCCGTTTCGGGTGGGTCGACAACTTCCGCGAAGGCCGCGCAATGGTAATGACGAAGAACGGGATGATGGGCCTCATCGACAAACAGGGCCGCTACGTAATCCGTCCGCGTTACAAGATCGTGGAATACGACCCGCGGAGCGGCAATTCATACGTGCGCCGCGGCGACAAATGGGGCGTGTTCGACTACTCGGGACAGCAGATCGAGGAGTTCTCCGACACCAAGCCGGCGATATAACCGGACGGAACCGCCGACAGCCGATCCGCGGCCGAAGTGCGATTCGGCCGCGGATTTTTTGCTCTTCGGCGAATAATTTGCGATTTTTGCGGAAAATTCCTAACTTGCAGTTTAATTCCGCAACGAATAAAACACATAATTCATGGAACAGACCAAATGTCTTATAATAGGAAGCGGCCCCGCGGGCTACACCGCGGCGATATACGCTTCGCGCGCAAACCTCGGCCCCATAGTCTACGAAGGCATAGAGCCGGGCGGACAGCTCACGACGACCACTGAAATAGAGAACTTCCCGGGTTACCCCGAAGGCATAGCCGGCACGGCCATGATGGACGACCTGAAGCGTCAGGCCCAGCGCTTCGGCGCCGACGTGCGATTCGGCGTGGTTACCGACGTCGACTTCTCCGACCGTCCGTTCCGTGTGACCGTCGACGGCGAGAAGCGCATCGAGGCCGAAAGCATAATAATCGCCACGGGTGCGTCGGCCAAGTATCTCGGGCTGGAGTCGGAGACGCGTCTGCGCGGCATGGGCGTGAGCGCATGCGCCACGTGCGACGGATTCTTCTACCGCAAGCAGGACGTGGCCGTAGTCGGCGGCGGCGACACGGCGTGCGAGGAGGCCACCTATCTGGCCTCGCTGTGCCGTCAGGTGTACATGATCGTGCGCAAGCCGTTCCTGCGTGCCTCGAAGGCCATGCAGGAGAGGGTGATGAACACACCCAACATCAAGGTGCTGTTCGAATACAACACTGTGGAGGTGCTGGGCGACGACGACGGTGTGACGGGAGCGCGTCTGCGCCACTCGTCGGGCAAGGAACTCACGATCGACATAAGCGGATTCTTCCTCGCCATAGGACACCACCCCAACACCGAACTGTTCCAAGGCAAACTGATACTCGACGCCGAGGGATACATAGTCACCGAGCCCGGAACATCGAAGACCAACATCGAGGGCGTGTTCGCCGCAGGCGACGTGAAGGATCCCCACTACCGTCAGGCTATCACGGCAGCCGGTTCGGGCTGCATAGCCGCGCTCGACTGCGAACGTTTCCTTCTCAGCCGCTGATGCCGCTGTCGGTCACCATACTCGGCAACGCCTCGGCCAAACCGACGGCCGCGGCACACCCCTCGGCGCAGGTGGTGAACATCAGCGAGCAGCTGTTCCTGATGGACGCCGGCGAGGGCGTGCAGCGCCAGATGTTCCGCCACGGCATATCGCCAATGAAACTGCGGGCCGTATTCATCTCGCATCTGCACGGCGACCACGTCTACGGACTGTTTCCGCTGCTCTCGACGCTGGGTCTGTACGGCCGGCGCACGCCGCTGCGGATATATGCTCCGCGACCGTTCGGCGAGATGCTTGAGGCTCACCTGCGGCTTTTCGACCTCGACCTGCCCTACACTCCCGAATGGGTGGAGGTGGACACCACCGAGCACCGCATCGTGTTCGAGAACGACACCACCGAGGTGTGGTCGCTGCCGCTGCGGCACCGCGTGCCGACGGCCGGTTATCTGTTCCGCCAGAAACAGCCGCCGCTCAACGTCCGCAAGTTCTGCATCGAACGCTACGGGCTCTCGGTCGCCCAGATCGTGGCGGCCAAGCGCGGCGAGGACATAACGCTCGACACGGGCGAGAGGCTCGCCAACGCCGACATCACATACCGGCCCTACGAGCCGGCATCCTACGCCTACTGTTCCGACACCAACTACTCGGCACGGCTGGCGCGCATGGTCGAGGGGGTCGACCTGCTCTACCACGAGGCCACCTATGCGGCCGACGAGCGGCGCACGGCACGCGAGCGCGGCCACTCGACTACGGCCGACGCGGCCGCAGTGGCATCGAAAGCATCGGCCGGGCGACTGCTCATAGGCCATTTCTCGTCGCGATACCGCGACCTGCAACCGCTTCTCGACGAGGCCCGCGCCGTGTTCCCCGCCACCGACATAGCCCGCGAAGGCGAGACATTCACCGTAGATGCGAAACGAAATGACAAAAGCTGAAATACAATCGGTCCGCTCGCTGGCCGACAAACGCGCACGCACGCAGACCGGACTGTTCGTCGCCGAGGGCGAGAAACTGATCGGCGAGATACTCCGCTCGCCGCTGAAGGTAAAGGCCGTCTATGCGCTCGAAGGGGTGCTGGACGGACAGGCCGAGCATATAACCCGGCACGAGATGGAACGCATCTCGATGCTGAAGACCGCCTCGAACTCGCTCGCCGTGGTCGAACAGCCGCACCGCACGGCACCGGATGCCGCACCGGCCGACCGGCTCACGCTCGCGCTCGACGGGGTACAGAATCCGGGCAACATGGGCACCATAGTGCGTCTGGCCGACTGGTTCGGCATCAGCGACATATTCTGCTCGGAGGATTCGGCCGACCTCTACAACCCCAAGGTGGTGCAGGCCACGATGGGCGCCATACTGCGCGTGAGAGTGCACTACCTGCCGCTGGCCGGGTTCCTCGCCCGCACGGCGGCGCAAGGCACGCCCGTTTTCGGCACGGCGCTCGACGGCGACAACATTTACGACGCGCCGCTGGCGGACGCAGGCGTGATAGTGATGGGAAACGAAGGGCGCGGCATATCGCCGCAGTGCTCGCAGTCGCTGACCCGCAGACTGCTCATACCCTCCTATCCGGCCGACCGCCGGGGATCGGAATCGCTCAACGTGGCCATGGCCACGGGCATCGTATGCGCCGAATTCCGGCGGCGCGCGAGGCCGTGAGGCGCGCGGCGGTGCCGCCGGCGCGGATTTTAACGCGCGACGGCCCTATCGGGCGGCTTAAACGGCTGATAATTGGAAATATTTTGTATATTTGCAGGTTGAAAACAAGCATATTGAAATGTCGGATCAGAAACTCAGGATAGGAATCACGCAGGGCGACACCAACGGCATAGGCTGGGAGGTAATCCTCCGCACCTTCGCCGATCAGCGCATAGCGGAACTCTTCACACCCGTCGTCTACGGATCGGCAGGCGCAGCCGCGGCCTGCGCGGCAACGCTCGACGACGAGCAGAAAGTACACCTCAACACCGTGGCTTCGGCCGAGGAGGCGCGGCGCGGAAAGATCAATCTCGTGAAATGCGGCGAGGTTTCGCCGACGTTCGGCACACCGGCGCCCGAAGCCGGACGCGCAGCCGTGGAGGCGCTGGACGCCGCCGTGCGCGACCTCAGGGCGGGAACGCTGGACGCCGTCGTGACCGCGCCGATAAACAAGGAGACGGCGCAGAGCGACGAATTCCGCTTCACGGGCCACACCGAATACTTCGCCTCGCAGTTCGGCGGCGAACCCATGATGATCATGTGCAGCGACCGGCTCAGGGTAGGTCTGGTGACCATCCACATACCGATGGCCGAGGTCAGCGCCAGCATCACGCAGGAGAAGATCGTCGGCTCGCTGAGCACTCTGCGCGAATCGCTCGTCAAGGATTTCGGCATCGTCGAGCCGCGCATAGCCGTACTGGCGCTCAACCCCCATGCTGGCGAGGGCGGAATGCTCGGCCACGAGGAGCAGAACATAATAAAACCAGCCATAGAGAGGGCTTTCGGCGACGGCATTCTGGCATTCGGACCGTTCCCCGCCGACGGACTCTTCGGCGGCGGAGGCTACGCCAAGTATGACGCGGTGCTGGCCATGTATCACGATCAGGGACTCACGCCGTTCAAGACCATATCGCCCGACGGGGTGAACTTCACCGCCGGACTGCCCGTTGTGCGCACCTCGCCCGACCACGGCACCGCCTACGACATAGCAGGCAAGGGACTGGCCGACGCGCAGTCGATGCGCAACGCCATATACACGGCCATCGACATCGTGCGCAACCGCCGCCGCTGGCAGGAGTGGAACCGCAACCCGCTGCAACGGTTCGAGCGCGACAAGGGCCGCGACGTATCGGTCAAGGATCTGAAACTGCCCGAAACCGAGGAGTAGGACCGGACTGTATAAAACGGATAAAAAAATTACAGCCGTCGGGCCGATGTATTCCGTCTCGTAATTGTGGAAGCACTGGCCGCGGCAAAACTTAAAATAAAACAGAGATGATCAAGATCACTTTTCCCGACGGTTCGCAGCGCGAATTCGAGAAGGGAACAACCGCTTACCAAGTAGCCGAGAGCATCAGCCCTCGTTTAGCTGCGGACTCGCTGGCCGCTTCGGTAAACGGCGCGACGGTCGACATGACCCGCGCCATCGACGAGGACGCCGAAATCAAGTTCTACAAGTGGGACGACGCCGAGGGCAAGCACGCCTTCTGGCACACCTCGTCGCACCTGCTGGCCGAGGCGCTCGAAAGCCTCTACCCGGGTATCAAGTTCGGAATAGGTCCCGCCATCGAGAACGGATTCTACTACGACGTTGATTCGCCCGTGCCCATCACCGAGGCCGACCTG
>CAZFIN010000074.1:0-9589 GCA_964519525.1 uncultured Alistipes sp.
GTATGGCGGTGGATGCCAACGTCATCATCTACGAGCGCATCAAGGAGGAGCTGCGCGGCGGAAAGGGTCTCGCACTGGCCATCAAGGACGGTTTCTCGAATGCCTACTCGGCCATCATCGACGGTAACCTCACCACCATAATAACCGGTATCGTGCTGTTCGTGTTCGGAAACGGTCCGGTGCAGGGCTTCGCGACGACTCTTATAATAGGTATCCTCACCTCGCTCTTCTGCGCGATATTCATCACCCGCATGCTGCTGGAGTGGATCGAGGGCAAGTGGGGCAAGGTGTCGTTCTCGCGCTCGTGGTCGGAGAACTGGCTGGCCGATGTCAAGTTCGACTTCATCGGCAAGCGCAAGGTGGCGTACACCGTTTCGGGTTCGCTTATCGTACTCTCGCTCATATCTCTCGCATTCCACGGACTTAACACCGGCGTGGATTTCACCGGTGGCCGCACATACGTGGTGCGCTTCGACAGCAACGTATCGCCCGAGGCTGTACGCGAGGCTCTGGACAAGGCTATCGTCGGCGACGATGCGGCCAAGAAGTCGAACGAGGTGAAGCAGTACGGTGCCGAGAACCAGATGCGTATCGTGACGCAGTACAAGTACGACGATACGTCGGAGGAGACTACCGCCGAGGTGGATGCGCTGATATACAACGCACTGAAGGATTTCTACACATATCCTATCACGCTCGAGGGCTTTACCAGCACGCAGGAGGATGCGAACGGTATAATATCATCGGACAAGATCGGTCCCTCGATCGCCAAGGACATGACATACAACGCAATCTATGCCGTGCTCTTCTCGCTCATCGCCATCGGTCTCTACATCACGTTCCGATTCAAGAGATGGCAGTGGGCTACGGGTGCCACGGCCGCTCTGGCGCACAACGCGCTGCTCGTGATCGGCATATTCTCGATGCTGTACAGTTTCATGCCGTTCAACCTCGAGGTCAATCAGGCGTTTATCGCGGCGATCCTCACCATCATCGGTTACTCGATCAACGATACCGTGGTGATCTTCGACCGTATCCGCGAGTACATCACGCTGTACCCCAAGCGCGCTATCGGCGATAACATCAACAACGCAGTATGCTCGACGCTGTCGCGTACTCTGAATACATCGGGTACCACGATCGTAACCCTGCTGGCCATGTTCATCCTCGGCGGCGAGACGATGCGCGGATTCATCTTCGCGCTGCTGCTCGGTGTGGTTATCGGTACCTACTCGTCGGTGTTCGTGGCAACGCCTATCGCATACGACATACTTAACCGCACGGACAAGAAGACGAAGTAGAATTCCCGTCCGGTCCGATAATTGAAAAACAGGTTGCGGCCACTGCGGCTGCAACCTGTTTTCTTGTGGAGCCGCCGCGTGCAATTTCTAACCTGCGTCATGTCACGGCCGGTTCGGCTGTTCGGGGTCTGGCCCGGAGTCCATGCCGGGGCGGGGATTCCGGCGGGCCGGACCTGCTGACGCGGGGGTGGAGTGGTTGCTGACACGTCGTGGCGGACCTGCTGACGCGGGGGGGGGACGCTGGCCTGACCTGCTGACGCGCGCCCGCGCCCGGGCCGGCATACGGCGGCAGTGAGCGGTCGGTAAAACCGGAATAGGGTAAAGTTGTATGCAGTTGCCGTTTTTTTTATAACTTTGTCGCGATTATGTTGAATGCGATGGATAAACTCAGGACCTTGTGGGCGTGGATGCAGAATTATGTTTCGCCGGTATTCATATCGTTGTTCTGCGCCTCTTTCATATTGTGGTATATAGTCATGCTGGAGCATAACTACCGGGTGGAGTATGAAGTAACGGTGAACGTGGACGGCGAACGTCTGCGCGTGCCGTGTTTCGTCGAGGGCAAGGGTGCCACTCTGATGGGGTATCGTGCCTCCGTGCACAAGCAGGTCAAGATTCCGCTCGACGATCTCAGATATGCCGTGGAGCAGAAGATCGACGAACAGACGGGCGAGGCCGAGGACATCTACTGCATCATCGACCCGCAGTCGCTGCTCAGTGCCATAGCCGTGCGTCTGAACGACATAAATTTCATATCCATAGGGAACATCCCTCCGCTGCCAATGCCCGAGCGGAAGGGTGAGAAGCCGGGAAAGGCGGACGAGACGAAACAGCCGGCCAAATCATCACGTTAGAGATCATGTATAAAGTAGGTGTTACCGGTGGCATAGGCAGCGGCAAGAGTACTGTTTGCGCACTATTCGCCCGATGGGGGGCGGCGGTTTACGATTCGGATTCGCGGGCCAAGCTGCTGATGAACGAGAGTGTGCCGCTGCGCGAGGCGCTGACTGCGGAGTTCGGTGCGGAGTGTTACGGCCGCGACGGACAGCTCGACAGGACGTATCTGTCAGGCAGGGTCTTCGGTGATGCCGTGGCTCTCGGACGGTTGAATGCCATAGTGCATCCCGCCGTGCGTGAGGATTTCCGCCGGTGGGCAGAGGCGCAGCAGGGGCCGTATGTGGTTCTGGAGAGCGCCATTCTGTTCGAGGCGGGGTTCGGCGACGAGGTGGATACCACGCTCGCGGTGCTGGCGCCCGTGGAGGAGCGTGTGCGTCGTGCCGTAGAACGCGACGGGGCCGGACGCGAGCAGATCATGAGGCGCATTGCGCATCAGATGGGCGATGACGAACTGCATGCGCGGGCCGACCGGACGGTGGTGAACATCAGGCGCGACTATCTGGAGAGCGATGTCGAACAGCTGCATAAAATATATACGCATGAGGCTGAACGGTAGGGTGCTGGATCTGTCGCGGCCGCAGGTGATGACCATTGTGAACGTGACGGACGATTCGTTCTACGACGGCAGCCGCACAATGAGCGGCGATGCCGTAGAGCGGCGCGTGGCGGAGGCCGTGGAGCAGGGTGCGTCGATGTTCGACGTGGGCGGCTATTCGTCGCGGCCGGGCGCTGCCGATGTGGCCGAGGACGAGGAGTGGCGCAGGGTGCGTCGCGGACTTGCCGCGGTACGCCGCGCGGCGGGCGACATGCCGGTTTCGGTGGATACGTTCCGGTCGGGGGTCGCACGGCGGGCGATAGAGGAGTTCGGCGATGTGATAATCAACGATATATCGGCCGGCGAGCTGGATCCGGCCATAGTGGATGTGGCCGCCGGATACGGGGTGCCCTACATAGCCATGCACATGAGGGGTACGCCGCAGACCATGCAGTCGCTCACCGACTACGGGCGCGACATAACATCGGAGGTGTGCGCCTATTTCGAGGCGAAGGTCGCCGAACTCGGCGCGCGCGGCGTCAGAAGCGTGATTCTCGACCCCGGGTTCGGGTTCGCCAAGAGTCTTGAGCAGAATTACGAACTTATGGCCGGTCTGCACCGGTTGTGCGCGATGGGGTATCCCGTACTGTCGGGCGTGTCGCGCAAGTCGATGATATACCGTCCGCTCGGCACCACGCCCGCCGGAGCGCTGGCGGGCACTGCGGCGCTTAACTGGGAGTCGCTGCGGCAGGGTGCGGTGATACTTCGTGTGCACGATACCCGCGAGGCCGCCGACGTGGCGAGGATTTTCTCGCTGTACGGAACCTGTCTTCAGCCGCGGTAGCGGTCTGTCACGGTCGGGCCGGGGCGTGACGCTTCATCCGGCGAATATTTCTGTCTACATGTTCAGCACTCCGATCGAGCCGTCGGGCGCGAGTGTCTCGGCCGAGATCTTCATCCTGCGGCACCGTCCGTTGTTGTAGAACCTTATGGTGGCGTGTCCCTCCGCGTCGGGTATGAGCTCGGGATTCCAGTAGAGCGTGCGGCGGTAGTCGTCGTCCTTGGGCATTACGGAGTAGTCGGGCATGTAGAACTCGTCGGGCGTGCGGTAGCCGTCGATCCATGTCTTGCGCACGCCGCGGGCGCCGTCGACCGGGATGTGGCCTTCGGGGTAGGTCTCGATGAATACGGCGCAGCTGAAGGTGCTGGTGGCCTCCCAAGGCGTCATCTTCGTCAGGTCGGCATATTGCGTGATCACGCGCGGATCCTCGTTTACGTATATTGATTTTATTGCCGCCAGACGTATTACATCGTGCAGCGGCACTCTGCCCCACACGCGTTCGTGGTCGACGACGAACAGAGGCAACTTGCCCTTGTAGCTTATCCGCCACTGGCCGGTCACCGAGGAGGAATCGGCCATCTGGCTGCTGTCGCGCATGGAGTTGAATGTGCCGACGCTCATGCGGCTGATTATGAATTTGTCGTTCACGGCCGCCAGCAGTTCGTAGATGTCGCCGACCAGCTCGCCCCCGTCGCGGATGGCGTCGATCTCCGACGGAACGTCGTAATAGGCCACCGACGTCGAACGGTTGCGGTAGATCTCCTCCTCGCGCGACCGCTTCTTGCCCTTTATCACAACCTCCTTGATGCGGTGTACCTTTTTCGTCATGTCGGTTTCGCCGTCGTCCTCCTCGTCGTAATAGTTCAGCGGTTCGGCCGGGTCTGCCGTGTCGCCGGAGGTTTCGCCGGTACCGGATGCCATGCCGGCCGTGTCGGCCGTCTCGACGAGCATGTCGGCGGCACGGTAGTTACGCGGCTCGGGCGAGAACGCGCGGTCGAGCAGTATGCGGCTCGCCTTGCGCCGGTTCTTGTCGTTGGTGACGGCGAGCGTGAGGCTCCATTTGCCCCACATGTTGCTGACGAATGCGAACCGTCCGGTGCTGTCGACTTCGAGGATGCCAACATGCGCCGAGTTGCCGGCCGATAACCGGGCCGCATCGTCGGCTGCGCTGTCGTCGCCCTCCTTGTCCTCCTCGCCGCGTTTGAGCAGCATCGACGACAGCTGTATGTCGGTCATGGGCTTGTCGGTGCCGTAGCGCAGCACCTGTCCGCGGACCTCGACACCCTGTTCGGGCAGATACTTCATGTCGAACGGTTCGGTTCCCGACCACAGTTTCCAGTCGTAACGCCGCCACCCCTGCACCATCAGCAGCTGGTCGAGCGCTTCGCGGTGCCGGGCGTCATCCGATTCGAAGTAGTAGGACGGCCGCCGCACGTAACCGCGTATCTCCGACATGAGCAGCAGGTCGGTGAGCATGTTGCCGTAGTATGCCGTTTCGTCCTGACCGTCGCGCACCGACACCGACAGCGGCGAGGTCAGAGGAATGCCTGCGCGGTTGCACACCGAGAGATCGAGGCGGACCGGGTCGTAGGGACCGTAGGCCGGACGGTCGGCGTCGACGGTTATTCGGGCGCGTTCGCCGGTTCCGGCGAATATCAGACGGTCGGCTATTATCTGCCCGTCGGGGTCGGTGAGCAGTATGCGGGCCACGCCGGCGCGCAGTTTGCTTTTCCCGACGGCGAATTGCAGCGGACTGTCGTCGGCTATGTCGAGCAGACTGTAATTGACCAGCATGCCGCCGCACATTACCGCGGCACCGAGTATGGCGGCGGGTGTGCCGGCGCTTTTGCGCACCGTTATCATCACGCTGTCGGGCGATGACGTGTTGTCGACGCGCATGACCACTCCCTGCCGCAGCGGTTTGGGCAGATCGACGCCGTATGTGCGGTCGTTGGCCGACACCTCGGCACGGTCGCCTTCGTCGGGGGTGTAGTCGAAGGCGCCGCGTCCGTCGTGCGTGACGGTGAACTCGGCTTTAGCGATGCCGTGTCTGTCGAATATGCGTCCGTCGAGCGTCAGCGCCCGGCCCTCGGCGTCGGTGGCCTCGAACGCCACGCGCGAAGGCAGTCCGGCCACGAGATTGCCGCCCTCGGGATAGAAGCGGACGTTCACCTTGTGTTCGCGTTTCTCGTATTTGCGCTTCAGCGGATATTTCCCGTTGGCCATACGCGGCCGCATCATCCTCTTTTCGTCGGTGGCCGACTCTTCGTGCGGTTTGTCGAATACGGGGATTATGCGCGAATATATGGTCTGCTCGCCGAAATTGAGCATGTATTTCGTGTAGGCGCGTATCTCGTAGAAGCCGGAGTAGAAGGGTATCTGCGAGAGGGTGAAGTTGCCGTGGCAGCGTCCTTCGGATACGGGTAGCACCATCTTCTCCACGACCGTGCCGCCCGGGTTGAGCAGTTCGACGTAAAGCGTGCGGCTGAGCGACGTCGGCTGATTGGTGGCGGCCGTCGCCACGTAGCACTGGAACCAGATCTTGTCGCCCCGATAGTAGCTCGTGTTGTCGAGATGCAGGTATACCTTCTCCTGCGGCAGCGTCTTGCCGAAGTTGCTGGCCGCGTAGGCGTATTTCATCAGTCGGCCTATCAGCGAATCGGGTATGTTCTCCTGTGACATGGCGTCGCATGCGGCGGATATGCAGAGCGCGAGTAGCAGCAATCGTTTCATGGTAACGTGGTAATAGAGTATGCAGAACAAATATAGTGAAATATTTCGGAAAAGGCCGCCCGGTGAGATACGAAATCGGAGATTCCGGATCAGGAAGGACGATAATGGCGCATACGGCTGCGGGCGTGACCGGTACGTCGTGACCGACCGCCGCTTTGTAGGGACGGGGACTCAGTGTTTCCGTATGGCGTGTTTCCGTATGGCGCGGGCGTTATGCTAAAGGCTGTCGAAATCCATTTCGACGGATGCGGAGTGCTCCACGCCGTTTTCGTCGGTCAGCGTTACAGTTAGCAGGTGCCGATCTTTCCAAACGGTGGGCGCATGTGCGGGGTATAGGTAAAAGTGATAAGGGTGAATTACGGATAGTTCGCCGTTATCTATTTCACTGCATCGCTTCTCGGTACGTCCGAGGGTCGGATCACCGGGAGCTACATCCGAGTGATCGACATCGCCGAGGAATTGCGTGTATGAGAAATAATGCGCATTGAATATGTCGTTCAACGATGTTCCGGCAGGATGCGAATCGTCGAAGTCGTGGTCGCTCGTAATCAGGATGCCGGTTATTCCCGGATATGTTGCTACTCGAGGGAAGAAGAAGTCATCCGGAAACAATAATCCTTTCCAGTCATATCCGACATCCTCGTTTTTCACAGCCAGTTCGTAAAACTTATCCAAATCGTTTGCAGCCTGCATGCGGCACAAGAACATTGCAGCCTCGATCGAATAGTATTTGTGTTCGATATTGAACCGCACATTAATTTTATCGTATATTTCGTTGTAACTTAATTTGAATGACGACCATTTCTCGTAACAGTCTATAAAGTGATACGATTTGAAGGGATCCGCTTTGCACCCATCCCACCATGACGATAACACACATGACGATAGCATACATGATGATAGCAATATGCCAATGGCTGCAATGATATGTCGTTTCATGCCGGTTGCTTATTTGTTCGGGTTGTTGTATGTAACGGTTCTGAAGAACCAGCGGTAATTATGGGGCTGCGGTGCTCGCGCGCGTTTTTACAAATATAGTGTTTAATATTTTAAAATGCAACGGATTGCAGCTTTTTGTCGGGAGGCTGATGCTATGGTTCCGTGAAATCCATTTCGACGGATGCGGAGTGCTCCACGCCGTTTTCGTCGGTCAGCGTTACAGTTAGCAGGTGCCGATCTTTCCAAACGGTGGGCGCATGTGCGGGGTATAGGTAAAAGTGATAAGGGTGAATTACGGATAGTTCGCCGTTATCTATTTCACTGCATCGCTTCTCGGTACGTCCGAGGGTCGGATCACCGGGAGCTACATCCGAGTGATCGACATCGCCGAGGAATTGCGTGTATGAGAAATAATGCGCATTGAATATGTCGTTCAACGATGTTCCGGCAGGATGCGAATCGTCGAAGTCGTGGTCGCTCGTAATCAGGATGCCGGTTATTCCCGGATATATCCCTTGGTTGCTAATGTGATCACCTATATGTAAATAGTAGCATCCCCAGTCGTATCCTATATCCTCGTTTTGTGCGGCTAACTTATAGAACATGTCCAGTTGGTCGGTTGTCTGTTGAGGATTGAATAATTCTTGACATTCGGCCGAATAGTATTTCTCCTCTAATTTGAATTGGATGACTATAAATTCTTTTTCAATGTACAACTTGAATGACGACCATTCGTTGTAACAGTCTATAAGGTGGTACGATCTGATATATATGGTTTTGCAACCATCTAAACATGACGGTAACATACATGATGATAGCAATATGCCAATGGCTGCAATGATATGTCGTTTCATGCCGGTTGCTTATTTGTTCGGGTTGTTGTATGTAACGGTTCTGAAAAACCAACGGTAACTATGGTCTGAATTCGGCACAGTACCGGGATCTATGTTATTCTCAGTGTCGACACGGCCGGCTACAATGTCGAATACTTTGCCGAGATAATATCCGTCGGCAAGACCTTCCCATCCGAAGTTGCAGTGGTAGTAATATGTCGGAGATGCATTGTCTACTGATGATGAAATCAATTCGGTGTAATCTTTGTCTTTATATGTTTTGGTAACGATTCTTCTGTATCCGTATATGTAACCGTCTATTACCCATGCATGACCGCTGAATTTGTATTTCGGTTTTCCTGTAACTAATACTGGAGAATCGTTATCGAGCAAACTACGGATGTCTTTATCGGCGAAAGACAGATGACGTTTGGTTCCGGAATATCCGAATGTGTTTCTCATGGCTTGTTTTGCTCTATATGCTGTTGAATGACTATTATTTTTGCCATATTTTGTATTGCAAGATATTCCCGCGGCCCTTACCAAATGAGCTACTTCCATTATGTTTTGTTCTGATCGTTGTGAACTAAATTCATTGATCTTATCCCAGTTGTATGTGTGTCCGTATGTTGATTGCGGATATTGGTGATATGCCAATATTTGAGCAAGTGCTATTGCTACACAGCCGGTTTTATCATTATTGTTTTTGTTGACGTCGTAATGGAATTCTACATTCAATCTGTCATTACACATTCTATTATATGGGTCTCCCTGTCCCCATTTGGTTTTGATATAAGGGCCGACCTGCTTTTGGCGGACCAGTTCTCCATATTCTTTTCTTGTGTAAGTCGGCGGATTGATAGTTCCCTCGGCATAATCACCTATTATGTCCGTAGGCTTAAACGTACCGTTTCCGGGATCACCTCCTTGTTCATCGCACCAGAAATCATCCTTTTCTTCATCTTCGAGATCGGCATTGGTAAGACCGGTGTCGTTGACATAGGGTTCGGATGGTTCGTAGACACCACGGTCCATAAGAGCAAGTACCGGTTCCAAACGTGAATCGGCGGCCAAGATGGCATAGCCTTGATCGTTGTCGAAATTTACAATATATAACAATGTGTCGGGTGATGTAGTATCTACGCTTCTGGTACATGTCGGGTGATATACCATAATCTCCTTGACGGTACGTTTTGTGCCGCGGGTGGGGGTGTCCAAAATGTCGAGTACGTTGTCAAGTTGACGCAAAGCCTCCTCTTCGGAAACACGATGCGATAAGGTTGTCTGCGGTGTATCCGTATTAGGAGTTACGTCTTTGGTACATGCACAGAATAAAAACACGACGATAAAGAGCAGATGGTTTTTCATAAGCCGGGATGATTGATATGTTTTTACAAATATAGTGTTTAATATTTTAAAATGCAACGGATTGCATGTTTTTTGTCGGGAGGCTGGTGCTATGGTTCCGTGAAATCCATTTCGACGGATGCGGAGTGCTCCACGCCGTTTT
>CAZFIN010000075.1:0-9511 GCA_964519525.1 uncultured Alistipes sp.
TGGCGGTACCCCTCAGCCCCGACGAACTCATCAAGAAACGTCACGCCATCTACCGCCACCTTTCGCAGAAAGACATCGTGCCGTTCCCGGGCGACGACAGCCGCGAGTTCTGGCAGCGCGCCGAGGAGCGCACGCAGAACACGGCCCGCCTCTACGACCTGCTGGGCATGGCCGAATACCAAGCTATCGAAGTTTTCGTAAAAATGAAGTTATAACCGTCATGAGAGTAATCATCGAGAATAACGCGGCCGAAGCCGGCCGCTGGGCTGCGCGCTACGTCGCCGCGCAGATAAACGCCAAGGCCGCCGTGTGCGGCGAGCCGTTCGTGCTGGGTCTGCCGACGGGGTCGACCCCGCTGGGCATGTATGCCGAACTGATCGAGCTTAACAAGGCCGGCAAGGTGTCGTTCGCCAACGTCGTCACCTTCAACATGGACGAGTATGTGGGTCTGCCCGAGGAGCATCCCGAAAGCTACCATTCGTTCATGTGGAACAACTTCTTCTCGCACATCGACATCAAGCGCGAAAATGTCAACATACTGAACGGCAATGCCGCCGATCTGGAGGCCGAGTGCGCCGACTACGAGAAGCGCATCGCCGCCGCAGGCGGAATCGACCTGTTCATAGGCGGTGTGGGCGAGGACGGCCATCTGGCCTTCAACGAGCCCTTCTCGTCGCTGGAGTCGCGCACCCGCGTCAAGACCCTGACGGAGGACACCATCATCGTCAACTCGCGTTTCTTCGACAACGACGTCACCAAGGTCCCCAAGCTGGCGCTCACCGTCGGTGTCGGTACCGTATGCTCGGCCAAGCAGGTGCTCGTGCTGGCGCTGGGCCACAAGAAGGCGCGCGCCGTGCAGCAGTGCGTCGAGGGCGCCGTGTCGCACGCATGGACCATCACGGCGTTGCAGATGCACCCCAAAGGCATTCTGGTGTGCGACGAGCCTGCCGTGGGCGAGCTGAAGGTGAACACCTACCGCTATTTCAAGGACATCGAGAAGAGTAATCTGTAACGACCGAGAATCATGGCGAAGACTCCCACACCCCATATCGGGGCCGTTGCCGGCGAAATAGCCGACAAGGTGATCATGGCAGGCGACCCGTTGCGCGCCAAGGTCATGGCCGAGCGTTTTCTGGAGAACCCCGTGCAATACAACAACGTGCGCGGCATGCTGGGATTCACCGGCACATACAAGGGCAAGCGCGTTTCGGTGCAGGGCCACGGAATGGGTATTCCGTCGATAGGTATCTACTCCTACGAGCTGTTCAATTTCTACGGGGTGAAGAGCATCATCCGCACCGGTTCGGCCGGAGCTTTCGATCCCGGTCTGGAACTCGGCGACGTGGTGATAGGAATGGGTTCGTGCACCGACTCGAACTACGGCGCGCAGTTCAACTTGCCCGGCACGTTCGCGCCGATAGCCGATTTCGACATGGTGCGTGCGGCGGCCGTCAAGGCCGAGCAGATGGGCATACGCTACAAGGTGGGCAACCTGCTGGCCAGCGACGTGTTCTACGGCGACGACCCCGACAGCTGGAAGGCCTGGCAGAAGATGGGCGTGCTGGCGGTTGAGATGGAGGCCGCGGCGCTCTATATGAATGCGGCGCGAAGCGGTAACAAGGCGTTGTGCATCTGTACAATATCCGATTCGCTCGTGAAGGGTACGGCATGTTCGGCCGAACAGCGCCAGAACAGCTTCACCAACATGATGGAGATCGCGTTCAACATAATCTGACGCGGCGATACGCACTCGCATGCGGGGGCGGCCATGTTTCGGCCGCTCCCGTTTTGTTATCACCGGCAAAACGGTTATCTTTGGAGTATCAAAAAAATACCACGATATGAACGACAACAGCATTGCCGACCGCCTGTTCGCACTGCGCGACGAGGGCTACCGCGCATTCCACTCGAAACTGGTGCCTACGGTCGATCCCGAACGCATAATAGGCGTGCGTACGCCCGATCTGCGCAAGCTGGCACGCGAACTGGCACGCGACACCGAAACGGCCGACCGTTTTCTGGCTGGACTGCCGCACCGTTATTTCGAGGAGAACGGTCTGCATGGCGCATTGCTGTGTCTGCGCATAAAAGAGATCGGCCGTCTGCTGGCCGAGATAGACCGGTTTCTGCCGTATGTCGACAACTGGGCCACGTGCGATACGCTGTCGCCCAAACTCTTCGCCCGTCATCCCGACGAGGTGGAGGCCAGAGTTGCCGGGTGGCTCGGCAGCGGCCATACCTACACGGTGCGTTTCGGAGTGGTGACGCTGTTGCAGTTCTTCCTCGACGACCGCTTCCGCCGCGAACATCTCGAATGGCTGTGCGCGCTGCCGGCCGATGAATACTACGTGAATATGGCCGTGGCGTGGTACTTCAGCTTCGCCCTTGTCAAACAGTGGGATGCCGCGCTGCCCGTGATCGAGAGCAACCGGCTGGAGCGATGGATTCACAACAAGGCCATACAGAAAGCCGTGGAGAGTCTGCGCGTTCCGCCCGAACGCAAGGAGTATCTGCGCGGCCTAAAACGACGGTAAACGGATATTTTGCAGCATAACGTGCCGCGGATAGCCGCTTTTTCACTATCTTTGGCTGCGCCACGGATCGTTGGCCGCGGCGGCTGTTTTTTTACTAAACTTTATACACATACCATAAATGATGAAACGTCTTGTTTCCCTTATTCTCGCCATTGCATCCGTCACTGCGGTTTTCGCGCAGAATACCGCGGGCGTGAGCGGCCGTGTGACCGATGCGGCGACCGGTGCGGCGATCGACTTCGCCGACGTGGTGATAACCGACGATGACAACAACACCGTGGCTTCAGGCACGGTACGCGAAGGCCGTTTCGCCATCGACCGCGTGCGCGCGGGAGAGCATACGCTTTCGATCCTTCTGGTAGGCTATCAGCCTTACAGCACCAAAATAGGCTTCGCAAAGGGCGAGACGGTCGATCTCGGCGACATACGGCTCGCGATGGTCGAGACAGGCCTGCAGGAGGTGACCGTGACGGGCCAACGCAGCAAGATCGTCTACAAGCTCGACCGCCAGCGCATCAACGCCTCGGCGGTGCTGTCGGCCTCGGGCGGTACGGCGGTCGACATTCTCAACTCGACGCCTTCGGTTCGCGTGGACGCCGACGGCGAGGTATCGTTCCGTGGCAGCACAGGTTTTCTGGTGTATGTCGACGGCAAGCCGAGCATGTTCGAAGGCACGCAGGCGCTGCAACAGATAGCGGCGGCCGACATCGAGGACATCGAGATCATCACGACTCCGTCGGCCCGTTACCGCACCGACGGCGACGCGGGCATAATAAACATTATCACCAAACGCCACTCCGACGAGGGTGTGAGCGGCGCGGCCAACATATCAGGCAGCACCATAGGCTCGTGGAGCGGCGACCTGCTGCTCAGCTACCGCAAGGGCGCCCATCGCTGGTATGTCGGCGGCGCCGGTTCGGAGATCGTGGGCAAGAGCGGTTTCCGGCAGATGAAGACCACCGAGGTCGACGGCTTCGTCACCACATCGGATGCCGACGGCACCCGCTTCAGCCGCAAACCGTCGGGCATAGGCCGCGTGGGCTGGGAGTACGGCACGCGCCGCCACAATCTGCTGGTCGAGTTTCAGGGCGGCGACGCTACCAATGCCCGCGGAGGCGACATGAGCTATTACGAGCACCGCATGAATGGCGGAACCGTGCTCAACGACAACGTGTACGACAGCCACGACCGGTACTCGAACGAGAAGAGTCTGTCGCAGATCTCGACCGACTACACGCTGCGGCTCAACGACCGCGACGACAAGATAACGGTCGCGGGCCGGGTGCGTTACGACTGGTATGCGCTGGAGTACACCGAGAGCAACATGTTCGACACCGCGGGCGAGCGTTACGAGGGTACGCGCGGTTACGAGAAGGAGCACCACTGGGATGTGGACGTCACGGCCGCCTATGAGCTCAACTACCGTCCCGAAGGCCGCATGGAGCTGGGATATCAGTACACCTCTTACAGCGAGCACGGCGAGTACAACATCAAGTACTGGGACCGCGGAATGCACGATTTCGTATGGCAGGACGATCTGCACGCCCCGTTCTTTTACCGCCGTCAGATACATTCGGGCTACCTGACGCTGAACGACAGGTTCGGCCCCGTGCAGGTCGAGGCCGGAGTGAGGGCCGACCGCACCATCGACGAGCTGACCATCGCCGTCAAGGATGCCGACCGTTACATCAAGCGTCTGGAACTGTTCCCCTCGGCGCATGTGGCCTACGAGGCACCGAACGACAACGTATTCTCGGCCGGCTACTCCTACCGCACCAACCGTCCGGGAATATGGCAGCTGGAACCCTACATAACCTACGAGGACTACTACACCAAGCAGATAGGCAATCCCGACATAAATCCCGAGTACATACATTCGGTCGAGGCGGGTTACCGCAAGACCATCGCCGAGGAGAACACGATAGCCGTCACCGGATTCTATCGCGCGCGGCGCGGCGTGCGCGACCGTGTGCGCGTGGCCTACGAGCCCGGCGTCACGCTCGACTCGCTCATCAATGCGGGCGACGACCGCTCGGCCGGCGTGGAGCTCAGTGCCCGAGTGAAGGCCGCACGATGGTGGAACATGACCGTGAACGGCAGCGTGTTCGCATACCGGTTCACGAGCCGTTACGAGGGCTGCGCCGACAACTCGAACACCAGCTACTCGGCCTCGCTGATAAACAACTTCTCGCTGGGCCGCAGCACCAGTCTGCAGTTCGACGCCAATGTGGTGGGCCCCACCGTATTGACGCAGGGCCGCGAGAATGCCTACTTCTATTTCGATCTGGCCCTGCGGCAGCCGCTGTTCGGCAACCGGGTGACAGCGGCGCTGGTGGCGCACGACGTGTTCCGCACGGCGCGCTACTACAACCGCCGCGTGACGCCTTCGCTTTCGTCGACCACACGCGTGCGTCCGCGTTACCCGAACATAGTGCTTTCGCTGAGCTATTCGTTCAACTCGGCGGGACGCAAGGAACAGACCGGAGCCGTATCGTCGGGTGCGGTGTTCGAGGGCAAGGATTTTTAACCGCCGGAGCATGACGAGCATAATGCGGAGCCTTTTTTGCCGGACATCGGCATCGGTGGAATGACGGGCATCGTAGGAAATACCGAATGGGACGGACTGCCTATGCCGCGACGCCTGTGGGCTATCGCGGCCGTGGCATTCGGCGTGTCGCTGTCGGTGATCGACAGCGTGATAGCCAACGTAGCGCTGCCCACCCTCTCGGTGGAGCTGGGCATCTCGTCGGCCGATTCGGTGTGGATAGTCAACATCTACCAGCTGGCCGTGATAACCACCCTGCTCGTGTTCTCGAATCTGGGCGACATCGTAGGCTACCGCCGCGTCTACATCGCGGGACTCGCCGTCTTCACCGCGGCGTCGGCCGGCTGCGCGCTGTCGCACAGCCTCGTCACGCTGCTGCTGTGGCGGGCCATGCAGGGACTGGGGGCCGCGGCCGTGACGAGTGTGAACACCACGCTGATACGCATAATATACCCGCGCCGCATGCTGGCACGCGGTCTGGGACTGAACGCAACGGTGGTGGCCGTTTCATCGGTTGCCGGCCCCTCCATAGCGGCGGCCATACTGTCGGTCGCCCCGTGGCACTGGCTCTTCGCCGTCAACATCCCCATAGGGCTTGCGGCGTTCTGCCTGAGCCGCCGGTTCCTGCCGCATAACCCGGTGACGGTCGAGGGCCGCAGGTTCGACTGGCGCGACGGAGCCATGTGCGCGTTCACGTTCGGCATGGCGATGGCCTGCGTCGAGACCGGCTCGCACGGCGTGCGACCTGCCTATGTGGTCCTGATGGCCGGCGTGACGGCATTCGCGGCGTGGCGCTTCGTGCGCGGACAGCTGCGGCGGCCGATGCCGATCCTGCCGTTCGATCTGCTGAAAATACCAATATTCTCGCTGTCGATCATAACGTCCGTATGCTCGTTCATAGCGCAGATGCTGGCCATGGTGGCCCTACCATTCATCATGCAGCACGACATGGGCTACGATGCCGTAAGCACGGGCCTGCTCTTCACCGCATGGCCTATGGTGATAATGGTGGTGGCGCCGGCGGCCGGAATGCTCGCCGAGCGGATACACGCCGGATATATGGGGCTGGCGGGGCTGCTCGTAATGACGTTCGGACTGGTGATGCTCGGACTGCTGCCCGCCGCGCCGTCGCATTTCGACATCGTATGGCGGCTTGTCGTGTGCGGCATGGGATTCGGCATATTCCAGTCGCCGAACAACAGCATAATGATCGCCTCGGCACCGCAGCACCGCAGCGGCTCGGCAAGCGGCATGCTGGCCTCGGCGCGCCTTGCGGGGCAGACGACGGGCGCGGCCATGGTGGCCATGCTGTTTCATCTCAGCGGCGGCGGAGTAACGCGTTCGGGACTCTTCGTCGCGGCAGGCTTCTCGCTCTTAGGGGCCGTGATCTCCGCGTCGCGCATACGTCTGCCGCTGCCCGAGGGACTGAAACGACGATAGACCGACATGCCGCGAAGATAACCGGAAAAGTGCAAAACCGTTACACATATGAAAATAATTTTCCACATAGAATATTATGCCGGCGACGACGAACGGCTGCATCTGATCCTCGGCGGTGTCGAGCATCCCATGCGTCGCGAAGCCGACGGCAAGTGGTCGTTCGAGGCCGACATGGCTGTCGACCCGGCTCCGCTGGTCTACCGCTACGAACTCCGCGCCGCCGACGGCGCGCTGCTCCGCGGCGAATGGGGCGGCCCGCACCGGCTCGATGCGGCGGGAGCAGGCCGTGTCGAGATATTCGACTGCTGGAGCGACATGCCCGCCGTGGCACCGCTCTATTCATCGTTCTTTACGCAGGGCGTATTCCGGCGTCATGACAGGCAGCGCCCGGCCGCTGTGTCGGACGACAGTCTGCTGCTGCGGGTCGAGGCCCCGGGAGTGGCTCCGGACGAGACGGTAGGCGTAGTCGGCAGCGACCCCGCGCTCGGAGAGTGGCATGCCGACCGTGCCGTGGTGATGAGCGACGGCGACGCTCCCGTATGGAGCGTGGCACTGCCACGGTCGGTGATGGGATCGGAGTACAAGTTCGTCATTCTGGATGCCGCCACACTCGTTCCGAAGTGTTACGAAGAGGGATTCAACCGCCGGTTTCCGGACGCTTCGGGCGACGGAGCCGTGGTCGCGGACGGATTGCGGCTGCGCGACGGGCGTCCGCTGTGGCGCGGCGCGGGAGTCGCCGTGCCGGTATTCTCGCTGCGCAGCCGCAGCGGATGGGGCTGCGGCGAGTTCCGCGACCTGCATCTTATGGCCGACTGGGCTGCCGACGCGGACTTGTCGGTCATTCAGCTCCTGCCGGTGAACGACACCTCGTCGACCGGCGGCTGGCGCGATTCCTATCCATACAACGCACTGTCGTCGCTGGCCCTGCATCCGATTTACATCTCGGCCGAAGCCGTAGTCGACACATGCGCCGGATATGCCGGAGTAACGGCCCTCAAGGCGGAGTTCGTGCGGTTCGCCGGGGAGGGGACTCATCTGAACCGGCTGCCGGCGGTGGATTACGAGGCGGTGATGAACCTTAAGATGCGCTTCCTGCGCCGCGCCTACGACCTGTGCGGCGACGATGTGCTGTCGTCCGACGCCTGCCGCACCTTCGAGGAGGAGAATGCCGAATGGCTGTTTCCCTACACCGTCTTCTCGGCCCTGCGCGACGGGTTCGGCACATCCGATTTCCGCCGCTGGGACGACATGTCGCACTACGACGATGCCCGCATGCGGGCATATGCACGCGAACACTCCCGCGCCGTGCGGTTCTACGCCTTCGTGCAATACATGCTCGACAGCCAGCTGCGCGAAGCGCGCGCCTACGCCCGTGCCCGCGGAGTACTGCTGAAGGGCGACATTCCAATAGGCGTGTCGCCGACGAGTGTGGAGGTGTGGCGCTCGCCCGAACTCTTCAACCTCGCCATGTCGGCCGGCGCTCCGCCCGACGACTTCGCGGCCGACGGTCAGAACTGGGGATTCCCCACCTACGACTGGACGCGGATGGCCGCCGACGGTTACGCATGGTGGCGTTCGCGTCTGCGCAAGATGTCCGAATATTTCGACGCCTACCGCATCGACCACATTCTCGGATTCTTCCGCATATGGGAGGTGCCGCGCGCGGCGGCGAGCGCACTGCTCGGCCACTTCAACCCATCGCGGCCGTACACCGCGGCTGAAATCGTATCGTTCGGTTTTCCCTTCGATGCCGCACGCCACACCGCCGGCGGACGCACTCCGGCCGATGTGCTGTTTTTGGAGGATCCCTACACCCCGGAGCATTACTTTCCGCGCATCGAGGGATGCCGTACCGAAGCGTTCGCCTCACTCGATCCCGAGGCACGCGAGGCCTACAAACGTCTGTACGACGATTTCTACTATTGCCGTCACAACGATTTCTGGCGCGACTGCGCCATGCGGCGCCTTCCGGCGCTTATGGCTGCCACCGGAATGCTGGCATGCGGCGAGGATCTGGGCATGATTCCCGCATGCGTACCCGACGTGATGCGCGCCCGGCAGATTCTTTCGCTCGAAATCGAACGCATGCCCAAACAGTTCGGAGTGCAGTTCGGCGACACGGCGCAATATCCCTATCTATCGGTCGCCTCCACCTCGACTCACGACACCTCGACCCTGCGCGGCTGGTGGCGCGAGGACCGCGACGCCACGCAGCGGTACTGGAGCGAGGTGATGCACCGCGACGGTGCGGCGCCGGCCGATTGTACGGGCGAGGCAGCCGGCGAGATTATAGGACGTCACATGCGTTCAGCCTCCATCCTCGCCATCCTGCCGTTACAGGACTGGATGGCCGTCGACGAGACGCTGCGCGCCGCCGATCCCGAATCGGAGCGCATAAATATTCCGGCCGATCCCGATCACTACTGGCGCTACCGCATGCACATCACGCTCGAGGAGCTTATCGCCGCCCGCGACTTCGGCAGTACGGTACGCCGGCTCGTGGAACTGCGGCGGAAGTAGTCCCGACCAGCACCGACGGCACACCGCAACGGAACATTTCCGTTGCGGTGTGCCTGTTTATTATCCGTCCCGCATGCGTCGTGCCGACAGTCAGGCTCCGGCACTTTTCCGTGTACGCAGCGCAACCTGAAAATCCAAGGACACCATTTCCTGCAATAATATGCAGCTTACAGATTGTTATCCGCTCCCCGCGGCATACCCCTGACGGACGGTCACGGCGCCATGTATGGGCAAAAAAGTAACGCGGCAAGTAACGGGAATGCGCATGGCAACGGGATTTTCGGCGCGCCAACATCCTCGGATACACTGACATATCAATCCGAAACAGGGTTGCAGGCAAGTGACATAACCGCATTTCACACACTCCGGAACCGCCTCGCGACCGCCTTTGCAGGACGGTGCAGGCGGTGTTATGTTTTTATATTAAAGAGTTAACCGATTAGCCATTATTCCACCCACGGCTTTACCAAGC
>CAZFIN010000076.1:0-9438 GCA_964519525.1 uncultured Alistipes sp.
TTCGAGGGCGACTCGAAGGTGGTCTTCTACGAGGGTTCGTACAGCGAGTACGAGGAGTGGAAACGCGCGCAGGGAGAGGATACCGCGCCGAAGCGAGTCAAGTATAAAAAATTAATGGAGTAATAAACAAAGTTAAACGGATGTTTAATTTTATTGAACATGAGTTTAACTTTATTCAACATCGGTTCAATAAAATTAAAGGAAACATAAATTACGACAATGGCACAGAAACCATCAATTCCGAAGGGAACGCGCGACTTCTCGCCTGCCGAGATGATGCGCCGCACATATATTTTCGAAACCATAAAGAGCGTGTTCCGCACCTACGGATTCGCACCGCTCGAAACGCCCGCCATGGAGAATCTCTCCACGTTGCTGGGCAAATACGGCGACGAGGGCGACAAACTGCTGTTCAAGATACTCAATTCGGGCGACTACGCCGCAGGACTCGACGAGCAGCAGGTGCGTTCGGCCTCGAAGATCTGCGAGAAGGGGTTGCGTTACGACCTGACCGTTCCGTTCGCCCGTTATGTGGTGCAGCATCAGGGCGAGATAACATTCCCGTTCAAGCGTTACCAGATACAGCCGGTGTGGCGCGCCGACCGCCCGCAGAAGGGCCGTTACCGCGAGTTCTACCAGTGCGACGTGGATGTGATCGGGTCGCGTTCGCTGCTGAACGAAGTGGAGCTTGTCGAGATCGTGCAGCGCGTGTTCGGACGGCTGCGCATCAACGTGACGCTCAAGATGAACAACCGCAAGATTCTGTACGGCATAGCCGAGACCATCGGTCATGCCGACAAGATGATGGACATAACGGTGGCCATCGACAAACTGGAGAAGATAGGTATCGACAACGTTAAGGCCGAACTGGCCGAGCGCGGACTCGACGGAGCGGCTATCGAGAAACTTCAGCCCATACTCGAACTGAGCGGCTCGAACGACGAGAAACTCGCCAAGCTGCGCGAAGTGATCGGAGGATCGGAGACCGGTCTGCGCGGCGTGGAGGAGATGGCCGAGATATTCGGTTATGTGAAGAGCCTCGGCATCACGCTGCCCATAGAGCTCGATCTCTCGCTGGCACGCGGTTTGAACTACTACACCGGTGCCATCTTCGAGGTCAAGGCTGCCGATTTCGCCATAGGATCCATCTGCGGCGGAGGCCGTTACGACGATCTGACCGGAATATTCGGCATGCCCGACACCTCGGGCGTGGGAATATCGTTCGGCGCCGACCGTATCTACGACGTGATGGTAGGACTCGACCTGTTCCCCGAGGAGGTCAATTTCTCGACCAAGGTGCTTTTCGTCAATCTCGGAAAGGACGAGTGCATGGCCTCGCTGGGGATGATACGCGCCTTGCGCGACCGCGGCGTGGCGGCCGAGATATATCCCGAGGCGGCCAAGATGAAGAAGCAGATGGAGTATGCCAACCGCCGCATGATACCTTACGTGGTTATCGTGGGCAGCAACGAGCTGGAGACGCGTGCCGCCACGGTGAAGAACATGCGCACCGGCGACCAGTTCACGGTGTCGTTCGATGCCGTATGCGACGAGCTGGCATAGGGACACGGGCCGGCGCGACTCACGCGGCAGAGGCGGAGCGTCCGTCGCATGGCCCGATATGAAGATTTTGTAAATGTCCGGATTATGAAGAACATATTGCGAATCGCGTTCACCGCGGTTTTGACCGTGGCGTCAGCTTGCGCCACGGCACAGCAGAACGATGCGGCAGAGCAGCTGCAGAAGCTGAACCGCTTCTACCGCTATCTCAACGGCATGTATGTCGACGAGGTGGAGATGGCTCCGCTCGTGGAGAACGCCATACGCGGCATGCTTTCGGAGTTGGATCCCCATTCGGTGTACCTCGACGCCGAGGAGATGCGTTCGCAGACCGAATCGTTCGAGGGCGAATTCAGCGGCATAGGCATCGAGTACAACATTCTCAACGACTCCATAATCGTGGTGAATACCGTTGCCAAAGGGCCGGCGGAAACCGTCGGACTGCGCCCCAACGACCGCATAGTGACCATAGACGGCGACAATGCCGTGGGGCTGAAACGCAGCGACGTGCCGCCACGCCTGCGCGGCCCGCGCGGCAGCAAGGTGGAGATCGGCGTGGCGCGAAAGGGCGTGCCCGGAATAATGCGGTTCGCAATCACGCGCGACAACATTCCGCTCAACACGGTCGATGCGGCTTTCCGGGTGAACGACGATACGGGTTACATCAAGGTGAACAGGTTCGGACGCACCACCATGCGCGAGTTTCGCGAGGCGATGGAGGGTATGGGCGGTGTGAAATCGCTGATTCTCGACCTTAGCGGCAACGGAGGCGGACTGCTCGATCAGGCGGTGGAGATGGCCGGATTCTTCCTGCCCGAAGGCGCGCTCGTGGTGTCGACGGAGGGACGCGCCGTATCGCCGGAGCGTTATGCCGCATCCGAAGGCAACGGCTTCGGAGGAAACGTCGTGGTGCTGATAAACGAGAACTCGGCATCGGCGAGCGAGATCGTGGCCGGCGCGTTGCAGGACTGGGACCGTGCCGTCGTGGTCGGCCGCGACAGCTTCGGCAAAGGACTTGTTCAGCGACAGATAGCCTTGGGCGACGGTTCGGCAGTCAGGGTTACGGTGGCGCGCTACCACACCCCTACGGGGCGCGTCATACAGCGGCCGTACGAGAAGGGGCACAAGGACGAATATTATGAGGCATTCGTCAACAGACTGCGTGGCGCCGACCGGGCCGATTCGGTGGCGACGTCCGAAGATCAGCCTGTTTACGAAACGATACTCTCGCGTCGCAGGGTTTACGGCGGTGGAGGCATCCGGCCGGACGTAAGAATCGAAACGGACACGACCGACATATCCGACTACATGATGAAAGTCGTGGCTCAAGGTGTGTACAACGATTTCATAATCACATATATGGATTCGAACCGCGACAGGCTGGCAAAAGAGTACCCCGATTTCGGAAAGTTCGATGCGGAGTTTGCGTTCAGCGACGACGACATGTCGCGTCTTGTCGAACTGGCACGGCAGAAAGGCGTGGAGTTCGATGAAGCGGGATTCTCGCAGTCGCGGGCACTTATGGAGAATCAGCTTGCGGCGCTGGTGGCGCAGAGGTTATACACCTCGTCGGAATTTTACCGCTATCTGAATCCGCGCCGGAACGAATATTTCATAAAGGCGATGGAGATCGCCGGCAACTGGGACAAAGCCGGTGCGCCGGTTCTGAATCCGAAATAGGCACGTCACCGGATGCCATTTCCGGGCCATAACGGAAAAGACCGGAGGGCGCAAGTCGTGCAGAAACTGTCGCAAAACTGCGGCAGAATTTGAAAATGGAGAAAATTTATATAATTTTGGCAAATAAATAACCGATTTTATTATGGCGTTGGAATCAATATCCGATCGGAACGAGGGAGTAGAGGGTTTCGGTGATTCTATTTTCTCCAAGATGATCAAAGCCGGACACCGAACCTATTTCCTCGATGTGAAGACAACTCGTGCGAACGATTATTTTCTGACAATTACCGAATTGCGGAAAAAGATAACGCCCGATGGCGCGGAGAACGAGCGGAACAAGGTCTTTCTGTATGCCGAGGATTTCGACAAGTTCACCGAATGTCTTGCGGAAGTTATGGAGTTCGTCCGGGTCCATAACGGTGCCGGACCGGACGGTAACGATGAGTCGGCCGGATAGGCCAAAACTCACCCGGACCTGATGGCTGACAAGCATAATAGTGTAATACTGGGGTTTAGCGGCGGTATCGACAGCGTTACTGCCGCTCGGTATTTGATGGACCGGGGATTCGATGTCACGGCCCTGACGCTCGATACCACCGGCGACATGGCTACGATGGAGAGGGCGCGTGAAAGAGCGGCCGGAATAGGAATCGCCCATGTGGCGGCGGACGTGAGGGCGGAATTCTCGGCACAGATCGTCGAATATTTCGTGCGCAGCTACGTCGAGGGCCGGACTCCGGCTCCGTGCACCCGCTGCAACCCGGTGATAAAGTGGCGCTATCTGCTTGAGGAGGCCGACCGCAGACATGCGCGGTTCGTGGCTACCGGTCACTATTTCAGTATTGTGACATACAACGGCCGGTTTTACGTGTCGCGGGCCGACGACCGCACGAAGGATCAGTCGTATTATCTGTGGGGGCTCTCGCAGCAGGTGCTGTCGCGGGCGCTGACACCGATGGCGCATATGATAAAGAGCGAGATAAAGGAGCGGTTCGCGGACAAAAGCGAGAGCATGGGACTGTGTTTCATGCAGGGGATAGGATGCCGCGAATTTATCGAACGCCGATACCCTTCGGCCCGGCGAACGGGTGATGTGGTCGACATGCAGGGCCGCACGGTAGGACGGCACGACGGCACGGCATTCTATACCGTAGGTCAGAAGCGCGGCTTCGAGTGCGAG
Source organism: uncultured Alistipes sp. (assembly GCA_964519525.1). Lineage (GTDB taxonomy): Bacteria > Bacteroidota > Bacteroidia > Bacteroidales > Rikenellaceae > Alistipes. The sequence continues at coordinate 4,421 of CAZFIN010000076.1, forward strand.
GGAGGAAAAGCTGTCGTGGCGATTGATGCGGAGCGCAACAGGCTGATTGTAGGAGATGACGGGGATTTATATCACGGTTTGCTTGAAATAGGCGAATGCAACGTCGTCGACGAGAATGAACTGCTGTCGGCCGACGACATAACGGTCATGATACGCGGCATAGGACGCAACCCCTCGGGTTTCGTGCGTGGCGTGGAGCGGTGCGCAGGCGGTTACCGGATCATGCTCGATGATCCGGCATGGGCCCCGGCGGCGGGACAGCCGGTCGTCATGTATCGCGGCGACCGCGTAATAGGCGGCGGTATTCTGGAGCGCTGCCGTTGATGCTGCGGCCGCATACATCACGACGGCAATGAAGAGCTGCCCGTCCGGCAACAGTCACATGCCGCCCCGGAATAACCGCGACGGTTTCCGCGCCGCATTCGGGCTTATCGGAAACGTCCGGTGAAACAACGTGGCGCAGAAAATTGTATACGAGCTCCTAATTTAGTATATTTGCGTCGCAATGAAAAAATGAAACCGAGATGAATGTGGTGAAACGTTTGTACGACTGGATGCTGTCGTGGGGCAATTCGCGGTGGGGAGCCTTAGCTCTGTTCTGTTTCGCATTTGCCGAATCGAGTTTTTTCCCGATACCGCCCGACGTGCTGTTGATCGCTTTGTGTTTGGGCGTTACGGCCCGTTCGTTCCGCTATGCGGGGATATGTCTGGCGGGGTCGATAACAGGCGCCATGGCGGGTTATGCGATAGGATTCTTTCTGTGGCAGAACACGGCCGGAGAATACACGTCGCTGGCACAGTTCTTCTTCAACCATGTATTTTCGATGGAGAGTTTCCTGAAAGTCGGGGCCCTGTATGACAAATACAATTTCTGGATAGTATTCACGGCAGGATTCACTCCCCTGCCCTACAAGCTGTTCACCATCACCGGCGGATTGTTCCACATCAACTTCGCCATGTTCCTGCTGGCGTCGGTCATCTCGCGCGGGTTGCGCTTCTTCGCGATAGCGTGGCTCATATGGCGTTTCGGCGCACCGATAAAGCGTTTTATCGACAAATACTTCAACCTGCTGGCCGTAGCGTTCACGGTACTGCTTATCGGATCGTTCGTGCTGGTAGCCAAATTAATGTGATTATGAGACAATTCGGACTTATCGGCCGCACGCTGGCACATTCGTTTTCGGCCAAATACTTCACTGAAAAATTCGAGCGCGAAGGGCTGGATGCCGAGTGCTCGTACAAATTGTTCGAATTGCCCGAAATAGCTTGCGTCGAGCAGTTTATGAATTCCACTCCCGGACTCGCCGGATTCAATGTGACAATACCCTACAAACAGCAGATAATACCCTATCTCGATTCGCTGAGCGACGAGGCCCGCAATATCGGGGCCGTCAACTGCGTGAAGATAAACGCGGACGGACGACGCACGGGTTATAACACCGACGTGGACGGCATACGCATATCGCTGGACAAACTGCTGGGTTCGACGGAGCCCGACGCCGCGCTGGTGCTGGGAACCGGAGGGGCGTCGCAGGCTGTGCAGTACGTTCTCGCCGAGCGTGGAATAGCGTTCGCCATAGTGTCGCGCGACAGGGCCAAGGGCAACATGTCGTATGATGATCTGTCGCAGGAGGTAATCGAATCATATCACCTGATTGTCAATACTTCGCCGGTCGGAATGTATCCGCACCACGACGAGGCGCCGGCCATTCCCTACCGGTATCTGGGGGAAGATCACCGTCTGTTCGATCTGGTGTACAATCCGCAGTTCACACGATTCCTCGAATATGGCGCACAACGCGGCGCACATACCCTGTCGGGACTGGATATGCTTTACGCTCAGGCCGAAGCGGCTTGGGCCATATGGAACGGCTGATAGGCGCTATCCGGCCGCGTATGCGTCGAGTATCTCCTCGGCCCGCATCATGTCCTCGTTGCGGATGACGAGTTGGGCGGGAGCGAACCCCACCGGATAGACCGCCGACATTATCTCATTGCGTATCATGGCATATATGCCGGCACCTTCGAGCAGCGAGCGGTCCCATTCGGCATCGTTCACCGAGTCGTATTCGCGGATTACGATCAGATTTTCGTCGTTCATAATTGCATGTCTTTTATTGCACGTGTACATTCGGCATCGGACGCACAATGCTTTTTGTCGATAACTTGCAATGTGCAAACCAAAATATTCGATAATTTATGATTATATTTGTAGAAAGTATGACGGCAGGGTCATGCTTTGGGTTAACATGCAGCAGTTCAAGATGAAAGCACTTGTTAAAATATGTGCCGCTCTGGCAGTCGCCGCCGTTGTCGCGGGCGGTGCGTTCGCACTCCGCCGTTCGGTCGTATGCCGCGGCACGACGTTCGACGCGTCGAGAATGGAGCTTGCCGACAGCGTGATTTCGCGGGCCATAGCCGCCGGAGAGTTTCCCGGGGCCGTGCTGTGCGTGGTCAGACGTGCGGCCGACGGCAGGTCGATGGGCGACATACTATACCTTAAGGCTTACGGCAACAGACAGATATGCACGGGGAAAGATCCGGCGACGGGCATACTCACCGGCGATACAATACCGATGAGCGTCGACGCCGTTTTCGATCTGGCGTCACTCAGCAAGTGCGTGGGCACTACCCTCGCGTTCATGCGTCTGGTGGAGAACGGACAGGTGAGGCTGACCGACGATGTATCGCGTTACATTCCGGGATTCAAACCGTGGCGCGGCACGACCGAGACGGAGAAAGGTAAAAAGGATGCCAAGCAGGAGACGGTGTCCATCAAAATAGAGCAGCTGCTGACACACACTTCGGGTCTGCCGGCGGCGATAAACGTGCCGACGTTTCTGGCGCGGTACGACAAGTACGGCGACCGGACGGCGATGAACATGCGCGACTCGCTGGTGACGTATCTGGCACGCGACGCCGCGCGGCTGTCGCGTCCCGGCGACAAATTGCGTTACAGCTGTCTTAATTTCATCACGTTGCAGGCGATTATCGAAAGTGTCGCTGGAGTACGCCTCGACCATTACGCAGAACGTGAGATATTCGGGCCTTTGATGCTGAAAAACACGTGGTACAATGCCATAGACGATGCCGAACGTCCGTTCTCGCCGGAAACGCCGGTGGTTCCGACGGAGATAACCGGCGGAAAGGTGCTGTGCGGCGAAGTGCACGACCCGACGGCCCGCATCGTGAACCGCGGCGTTTCGGGCAATGCGGGCGTGTTCTCCACGGCCGAGGATCTGGCGGTCGTAGCCTCCATGCTGATGAACGGAGGTTCGATAGATTTTCCCGAAGAGGGAGTGCGCGGCAGGCTGGGATGCAGGCGGCACGTGAAGGTGCTGTCGCGGCGGGCAGTCGACAGATTCTTCCGCATACCCGACGGATACGAGGAGTTCGGCCGTGCGTTAGGATGGGACATCAAGTCGTACAGCGCGGGCTGCGACGGCGATCTGCTTACCGCGGGGCGGACGGTAAACCATACGGGATATACCGGCACGTCGATGGTTATGGATCTCGACGAGGGTGTGGCCGTCATTCTGCTGACCAACCGAGTGCATCCATACGACAAAGGGGCCGTAGGACGGACCCGGGCCGTGGTCGCGAACATCGTGGCATCGGCATTGAACTGATAACAAATGATTAGATTACTTTAGACAATATGCAGGATTTCGTTCATCTTCATGTCCACTCGCAATATTCGATTCTGGACGGTCAGGCGAGTATTCAGAAACTCGTGGACAAGGCTATTGCCGACGGAATGAAGGGCATAGCTATTACCGACCACGGCAACATGTTCGGTATAAAGGAGTTCTGGAATTATGTAAAGAAGAAGAACGGCGCCCGCCGCGACAAGGTGAAGGCTGCCGAGGCCAAGATGGTCGGCCTGCAGGCCGACATTGACGCGGCCGGCGCCCCGTCGGACGAGCAGACGGCCGAGATGACCCGGCTGAAGGCCGAGTACGATGCCCTGCCGAAGGAGGATTTCAAGGCCATAATAGGCTGCGAGGTGTATGTGGCACGGCGCGGACTGGCACTCAAGGAGGGTAAGCAGGACCAGAGCGGTTATCACCTTATTCTGCTGGCAAAGAACGCCAAAGGGTATCACAATCTGATAAAGATCGTATCGAAGGCCTGGACCGACGGATTTTACATGCGTCCGAGAACGGATCACGCCGAACTGGAAAAGTATCACGAGGGGCTGATATGCTGTTCGGCCTGTCTGGGCGGCGAGGTGCCAAAGATGATCACGGCCGGTGATCTGGAAGCTGCGGAGAAGGCCGTAATGTGGCACAAGCAGCTGTTCGGCGAGGATTATTATCTGGAGCTGCAGCTTCACAAAGCTACGGTCGAGCGGGCCAATCACGAGGCCTATCCGCTACAGCTGGAGGTGAACAAGCACCTGAAGGAGATATCGAAGAAATACGGGGTGAAGCTGGTGTGTACCAACGATGTGCATTTCGTGGACGAGATAAACGCCGAGGCTCACGACCGTCTGATATGCCTCAGTACGAGCAAGGATCTGGACGATCCGAAACGTATGCTCTACTCGAAGCAGGAGTGGATGAAGACGCGCGCCGAGATGAATGCAATCTTCGGCGATGTGCCCGAGGCGCTGACGAACACGGTCGACATTTGCAACCGGATCGAGTCGTACTCGATCGACCACGCCCCCATCATGCCCACATTCGCCATACCCGAGGAGTTCGGCACCGAGGCGGAGTATCGCGAGCGGTATACCGAACAGGATCTGTTCGACGAGTTCACGCGCGACGAGAACGGCAACGTGACCATGAACGACGACGATGCGAACAAAAAGATCGACAAACTGGGCGGATACGACAAACTGTACCGTATAAAACTCGAGGCCGACTATCTGGCCAAACTGACGATGGACCGCGCCAAGAAGCGTTACGGCGATCCGCTGTCGCCCGAAATAGCGGAGCGGTTGAAATTCGAACTGCACATAATGAAGACGATGGGTTTCCCCGGCTACTTCCTCATCGTGCAGGATTTCATCT
>CAZFIN010000077.1:0-9407 GCA_964519525.1 uncultured Alistipes sp.
CTCGCCGACACCTAAAGTCTGTCCCTCGGGGAGGGCCAGGTCATCGAGAGTGACCCAGTTGACCGAGAACTTGCGGCCGTTCTCGCTGACGACATGGGCCTTACGGTCGGAATGCCCCCAGATGTAGCCGTCGACGGCGTTGAGTCCAGCCTTATAGGGCACCGTCTGCGAGCTCTTGTCGTAAATGGCGGCGAGACGTCCGCCATAGACCTCGCGCAAGGCTGCGGCGATCTCCATGCGCGAGCGGTACATGCCCACCGAGTGACACTGCACCACGGCCACGGATCCGTAAATGTCGACAACAAGTCCCGGCAGCGAATCGCCCTCGCCGTGCACCAGACGGTAACAGTCGGTCGCGGCACAGTCGGTGAGCCCCAGCGTGCGGCGGACGTCGTAGGCCACGGCCAGACGTCCGCGCCACCATGCGGCGTCAATCGGCTCGGGCTCGAACGAAAGCACCCGGACGGCGATGGAGCCTATCTGATAGTGTCCGCGGGCTATGAAATCGCCCGACTTTGTGTACACGTCGACCAAATCGCCCTCGGCTATGCCGTCGCCGTCGCACTGCACGCGTTCGATGGCGCCCGAGAATATCCAAGGATGACGGCGCAGGAGCGACTCCTCCTTTCCGCGCCGGAGGTAGATTCGGGCCATGTTGTTATCCATAAACTATTCTGTTTTTGCAGGTAATCGCACCTCGGGCCGCACGGCCATAAGTTTCTCGTAGATGGCTATGCACACCCATGCGTCGGTAGCGGCGTACATCTGCTGCTGGGGCGTGAGCATGTTGGCCTCCCAGTTACTGAGCCGCTGCGCCTTCGACACCCGCCGCCCCAGCACTATGGCCGCCATCTTGCGAAGACTCTTCTCCTCGATACCCCACTGCCCCACCATCTTCTGCAGATCGACAAACCCGCGTTCGTGGAAATTGCGCAGCACATGCAGGGCGCGCAGATCGCCGGCCACATCGGCGCCGATCTTGATTATGTCGGGATCGCTGAGGATCTTAAGTATGGCGTTATGCAGCTTCATGCCGCACAGACGGATGAGATAGCAGCGTTCGTGGGTGGAGAGCTGCAACAGCGCCACCCGGTTCATAACGCCGGCGCGAAACGACGGGCGGGTTTCGGTGTCGAATCCGACGATACGCTGCGACGCCAGATCGCGGCACATGCCGTCGACCTGACCATCGTTCTCGACCACAACTATTTCGCCGGCGAACCCGATTGTGGGCAGCGCCGCCGTGGCTTCATTGGATATCGTAGATTCAAAAACCATCGCTCGTTTGTTGCGGGGCAAAGTTACTCAATAAATATGAGTTTACCGCCCTCGCCGACGGAAATTTTACCTTCGGACTTCATACGCTCGATCACGGACGCCGCCGTCTGCGGATCGCATTTCATGTGCCGGCACAGATCGCGGGCCGTGGCCGGTCCGGCCTTAAGCGCCTCGGCGACAAGCGCCGAAAGCGAGGCCCCGTCGGCACGCCGGCGCCGGCGCCGGCGACGGGCAAGACACACGTCGCAAACACCGCAGTCCACGGCCTGCCCGTCACCGAAATAACGCTGAAGCACGGCGCTGCGGCACTCGGTATCGCCGGACGCATAGCTGAGCATGTTTTCGAAACGTTCGGACATGAGCCGCTTGCGGTGGAGATAGGTGTCGGGCGATATGTAGAGATCCTTGACTGGCAGACGCTCCTCGTCGAAGAACAGCATCGGCGATACGTTCGAGGGTATGTAGCGGATGATGCGCATCTGCCACATGCGTTTCAGAAGTTCCTTAACCCGTTCGACCGTATAGCCGCTCACGGCGGCTATCTCCCGCTCGTCGATGGCGCGGAAATCGGTGAAGACACCGTTGTAAAGGCGCAGCACGGTGCGGATCACATGGTCCAGATCGTTGCGCTCGACCCGGATCCTGTACAGATCGTCGCGGCTGACGCAGAAGACGATCTTCGCCGGATTCTCCATCTCCTCGGTAAGGGTCATGTAACCGTTCTGCTGGAGCAGCTTCATGGCCGCCCTGACCTTGCCGGCGTAAAGGTGCTCGCGGGCGCAGAAGTCGTGGATGTTGAACATGAACGAGGCATAGAGTCCGTCGCCGACGGCCACATGCACATAATCGCAGGCCTTCTCGTAAATGGATTTGATCTCCTCAAGCGGCGGAAACTCGGCGTCGAAGCGCTTCACGATCTTCGAATCGTCGTCGGAGGCGACCAGCAGCACAGCATAGCTGCGCTGTCCGTCACGGCCGGCGCGCCCCGCCTCCTGATAGTAGCTCTCCAGCGAATCGCACATGGAATAGTGCACCACGAAACGAACGTCGGCCTTGTCGATACCCATGCCGAAGGCATTGGTGGCCACGATAATGCGCACCTTGCCCGAGATCCACTCCTCCTGCCGCATCGAACGTTCGGCATGAGGCAGTCCTGCATGATAGCAGGATGCCGAGAACCCCTGACCGCGAAGCGATTCGGCAAGCTGCTCGCACCCCTCGCGGGTACGCATGTAGATGATGCCCGAGCCCTCGACGCCCGAGATCACCCGCAGCAACTGTTCGTTCTTGTCGTCGGTGTGACGCACGGCATAGGACAGGTTGGGACGCGCGAAACTGCTGCGCACGATGTTCGGTTCGGAAAAAACCAGCTGAAGCATGATGTCGTCGGCGACCATGGCCGTGGCCGACGCGGTAAGGGCCAGCACAGGCACACCGGGCAACAGCCGGCGCACTTCGGCGATACGCAGATAGGAAGGACGGAAATCGTAGCCCCACTGCGATATGCAGTGAGCCTCGTCGACCGCCAGAAGCGAAACCTTCATGCGCTGCACACGCAGGCGGAAAGCCTCGGTGGCCAGACGCTCGGGCGCCACGTAGAGAAACTTCACATCGCCGTAGACGCAGTTGTCGAGCGCGATGTCGATCTGCGTGTACGACATTCCCGAATGGATGGCGACAGCCGGAATACCCAGCCGCCGGAGCCGGTCGACCTGATCCTTCATAAGGGCTATGAGCGGAGTGACGACTATGCAGATGCCCTCGCGCGACATGGTAGGCACCTGATATGTGAGCGACTTGCCCCCGCCCGTAGGCATGAGGGCAAGCGTATCGCGGCCGTCGATAATCGAACCGACGACGGCAAGCTGCCCCGCACGGAACTGCGGGTAACCCCAGTATTTCCGGAGCACTTCGCAAAGACGTGCGTATTTCTGCGTATCGGAATCGTTCATATTGCTGCAAAATTAACAAAAAAGAGGACCGGTTCGTCGAATTTTCATTATATTTGCGGGGAATATGAGTGTTCGGACCGTTATGAGAATCAGGCAGGGATACAAAGTGCGCGAGATAGCGGGCGAAAACGTGGTTATAATCCATGGACGCCAAGGGGCCGATCTGACGAAGATAATCACGCTGAACGACAGTGCGCTGTTGCTGTGGAACGAGCTCGCGGACCGTGATTTCGAAGCCGAAGACGCGGTACGCATCCTGCTCGACAACTACGCGGTGGAGCCGGAGACGGCCGGACGCGACGTCAGCGCATGGCTCGGCAAAATGGCCGAATGCGAACTCATAGAACAGGGACGGTGATGAAAAAGATGTTCAGGATATTCGCGGCATTCTCGCTGCTGGCCATCTATCTGTCGATGACGGTGGGAGGCGACATTGCGTCGCTCACCTGCGGTTGCCGGCATCATCACCATCACGAGGCTGAAACACATGCGTCAGTCTGTGCGCACCATCACCACGACAGCTGCCCGGACGTATGCCCGACGGACGGATTCGCATTTTCGGACGACTGTTCGTGCAGCCTCCACTCGACCGAGGTGGCGCTGTATACGCAACCGCGGTCGGCCGATGACAACGACGACGCACGCAACACTGCGGCAGGCTTGTCGGCCGTATTGTCGCCGGCCTATGTCGGTTCCGAAATGCCGGATTCGGCCGACAGTTCCTACGGCGAATATCTGACACCATGCTCGGAGGCGGCTCATGCCAGCGGAATATCGCTCCGCGCACCGCCCGTATCGGCATAATCATCCTACGCGACAGCAAGGAACAGGCGTTCCCGACACGGATCGGAACGCACGGGATTCAATCGTAAAAAACATATCGACCGAAATAATGAAAATAATAAAGGTAATACTATGCGGTTTATTGCCGCTCATAAGCGCGGGTGCCGCCGCACAGAACATCAGCGGCACCGTAAAGTCCGAAAACGGCGAGGCTCTGGCCGGCGCCTCGGTATACTGGCTCGACACTACGGTCGGCACGGCATGCGCCGCCGACGGCAGTTACTCGCTGCACCGAGTGAAAGGATACGACAAACTGGTGGCCACATACATAGGTTACCAAGATGACACGATACAGGTGGCAGCCGGCGTAGACCGGGTGGATTTCAATCTCAAAAGCGAGACCGAACTGGAAACCGTAGTGGTGGAGAGCCAGCTCGGCAACTATGTCAAGCGCGACGGATTGCTGAAAGGCGAGACGATCTCGTTCGCCGGTCTGTGCAAGATGGCATGCTGCAACTTGGCCGAGAGTTTCGAGAACTCGGCATCGGTGACCGTAGGTTACAGCGACGCCATATCGGGCGCACGTCAGATAAAGATGCTGGGACTCACGGGCACATACACCCAGATACTCGACGAGAACCGCCCCGTGATGCGCGGCCTGAGCGCCCCCTACGGTCTGAACTACACCCCGGGAATGTGGCTCAACTCGATTCAGGTGTCGAAGGGCGTGTCGTCGGTCACGGCGGGACACGAGGCCATCACCGGACAGATCAACATGGAGCACCGCAAGCCCACCGACGACGAGCGGCTGTTTCTCAACCTGTATTTCGACAGCGAACTGCGCCCCGAGATAAATCTGTCGACAGCATTCCCGCTGACGGCCGACAAGAGTCTGTCGACCGTGATTCTGGCTCACGGTTCGATGGATACCAAATCATATGACGAAAACCACGACGGATTCCGCGACCTGCCCGAAAGCGACCAGATCAACATCGCCAACAAATGGCTGTGGCAGTCGAAAGGTGGCGCACAGGTGCGCTGGGGATGGAAATACGTCCGCGAGAACCGTCTGGGCGGACAGATGGACTACCGGAAGTCGCTGTACGACCAGATGCTGGAGGAACAGTCGGTGTACGGATCGCACATAGCCAACCGCGGCGCCAACGCCTACTTCAAGGTCGGAATGCCCGTAGGAGCGGCAGTGTACGACGAGGAGGCCGAGGACGAGCTGCGTTCGAACGTGGCCTTCGTCGCCGACTACAACTATTTCAAGGAGAAGGCCTATTTCGGACTGAACGACTACGATGCCCACGACAGCGCATGGTGGTTCAACCTCATGTACGCCCACTACTTCTCGCCGCGTTCGTCGATGATATTCGGTGCTTCGGCACAGATAAACGACAGCGACGAGCGCATATTCAACAACGTGCTCCTGAATCGCGGCGAAGACCCGAAGACATTGTGGTCGAGCCTGTCGCACAACGATATGCGGTATGTCGAACCGGGCGTATACGCCGAATATACCTACACGCTGAAGGAGAAATTCTCGCTGGTGCTCGGTCTGCGCGGCGACTGGATGGGTGCAAGCAATTCGGACAAGGGCGCGGACAATGGAACGGGAACGCCCGCAGCGCACTACAATCCGAAGGAGAGTTTCGTTCTCACGCCGCGGTCGCACATCAAATGGAACATAACCCCCTCGACGGTACTGCGCGCCTCGGCCGGTTTCGGTTACCGCCGCGCAAGCCTGTTCACCGACAACATATGGATGCTGGCGACGGGACGCACGATATCGGTCACCGATCTTAACGACGACATAGAACGCGCGCTCACGGTCGGCGGCAGCCTCACGCAGTACATCAAACTGGGCGGTTACGAGGATGCCACGCTCAGTTTCGACTACTTCCGCACGCAGCTCTACAATACGGTGCTGGCCGATCAGGAGTTCGCCGGAAGCAACATCGACATCTACAACAACGACGACCGCTCGTTCACCGACACCTATCAGGTGGATTTCCAGTGGACGCCGTTGCGCGGATTCGATATTTTCGCCACATTCCGCTACACGAACAGCCTCGTTACTCTGATGCGCGACGGCGTGAAATACGAAGTGGAGCGTCCGCTCACCAGCCGTTACAAAACCCTGCTCAACCTGCAGTACGCCACACCCTACCGCCGCTGGGTATTCGATGTGACGGCACAGCTCAACGGTCCGATGCGCCGCCCCTCGCTGGACGGGGACCTGTCGCACAAGGAGATGTCGCCCGCCTACCCCATGTTCTACGCTCAGGTGAGCCACAAGATACGCAACGTCGAGGTGTACGTAGGCTGTGAAAACATCGGCAACTACATGCAGCACGATCCGATACTGAACGCCGCCGATCCGTTCTCGCCGGCATTCAACTCGTCGAGCGTGTGGGGACCGCTCATGGGCCGCAAATTCTATCTGGGACTTCGATTGAACATATATTAATAATACAGTTTGAAAATTTTAATACCTGTCAGTTATGAAAAAGATTCTTATGATCTGCCTGCTGGCCGTAATAGGTCTCGGCGTGGCTGATGCCATGGCACAGAAGAAGAACGCCGCGGCAATCAAAACCACCGTATTCGCAACCGATATCGACTGCGAGCACTGTGCAAAGAAGATCAACAACTCGATTCCTTTCGAGAAGGGCGTGAAGGATGTAAAGGTCGACGTTCCCACAAAGACCGTAACGGTGACCTACGACGCCACGAAGAGCAGCGATGCAACCCTGATAAAGGCATTCAAGAAGATCAAGGTCGCTGCGGAGGTGGCTCCCGAGAAAAAATAACGATCGGTGTTCACTCGCATCATGACTCCGGAAGGTTCAGACCTTTCCGGAGTTTTTTTATCCGGGACTGCACTTATGCGGAAGACTGCGGCCCGGCCAATAGCGGAAACACAAACAGAACGGGACGGAATCGTGAAAGATTCCGTCCCGCACATATCGGAGAAACCTCCGTCAGAAGCGGAAAATGGCGCCGATCATAACGACCACCGGATTCGAACGCAGGCTGTCGAACATGGGCTGCCATTTCAGGCCTGCCGAAAATTCGCACACATTGGCGACATTGAAATCGACACCGCCGCCGACATTCATACCTACGGCCCAACGGCCGATATCGTTGGCCGTAAGACCTGCCGCCGGATAGAGACGCACCACACCCATGTCGAACATGTAGTGCGCGTCGCAACTGATGTCGACCGTGCAACCCTTGTGCAGAAGCGCCGAAACCGACGGCTCGACACGCCAGTTACTGTCCATAAAACGATAACGGCCGACGGCTCCCAGACCGAGAACGGTATCGCCGGTATTGGTATAAATTCCCATGCGCGGACCCAAGGCCCAGCTGCCGCCATCCTGCGCCGACGCCGAAAAGGCGAACACAGATGCAATAATCAAAAACAAAAATCGTTTCATCCTTCCATTCATTTTATAAATTCGAAATTCCCGTAAAACGGAAACCTGCGACCGCGGCCGCACGCATTCCGCCATACAAAGATAACGATTCGGATGTCAAATAAAAATAAATTCAATCAACAGGTGTATTTATCCAACGAATCGACCTGCACGATGCGATGCGCCTATCGGATGTAAGGGCGCAACATGTCGCACCACACGGCATATCCGTCCGCAGAGAGATGTATGCCGTCCACGGTATATCCGGCCGGCAGCACACCGTCATGCGACATTCGGGAATGTATGTCGATGTAGGTCAGTCCGCGGCGTTCGGCCATACGGCACAACGCCGCGTTGAATTCCTTTATGCGGACATTCTTATCCTTGAAGTACTGCTCGTTCATACCCTCGTTAAGCGGCAGCAGACTCTGGACGTATATCTTCGTGCGTGGCGAAACCTTGCGGATAAGATCCAGAAGACGTTCGTACTGGGCAAGCAGATGATCGACGGTAATGCGCGAGAACACGAGATCGTTGACACCGGCCATGATGAATATCTTGCGGGGATGCCCCATGACGATGGGATTTATACGGGCGATCATTCCGGAGATGCAGTCGCCGCCTATACCGCGGTTGAGCACCCGGTCGTCGTCCAGAAGTTCGTTCCACGAACCGCGCTCGGTGATGCTGTTGCCGAGCATGACGATATTGCGGCGGGTCACGATTTCAGCCTCGTGCGTGTCGCGCCGGTTGAAATAGTAATCGCACCGGTAGTTCAATGTATCGGCACCGTCCGGCATGGCGAACAAAGACATGACAGACAGCGAAAAAAGAGAGGACAACAGCAATTTTTTCATAGTCGTTGAATTTACGTAATTGCACATAGCGCTTTAGTTTTTTTTCAAAGATACGAATAAGCCGAGTGCAAAAGCAAATTTATTTGCGATTTTGCCGAGGCGGAGTATCTAAATACGAGAAAACGCAATTATCCACTTTAGGCTTGTTATAGTGTTATATTAATATTGCGGTCCTGCGGACCGCGCGAGCCGTAGCCTACTACGCGTGGAGGCTCGCTAAGCTACCTCCGCCGGCTACGACACGCGTTTACAAGCCTAAAGCGATAGTTCCTAAAAAAAATTCCCCGAACCTTACGATTCGGGGAATTCGGATTATACCGTATTTTTATCAATACTCCAGCTTGGCCAAACGCTTGTAGCTGTTGTAACGCCACTTGGCATTCTCCTCGGCGGCAGCGAACAGCTCCTCGGCCTCGGCGGGGAACGCCTTCTTGAGCGAAGTATAACGCACCTCCTTCATCAGGAAGTCGCGGAACTTGGTCCAGTCAGGCTCCTTGGAGTCGAGCACGAACGGATTCTTGCCCTGCTCCTCAAGCTGCGGATTGTAGTGCCACAGATGCCAGTAACCGCATGCCACGGCGTCCTTGCCGACGGTTTGCGTGCGGGTCATACCGCCCTTGATACCGTGGTTGATACACGGAGCGTAAGCGATAACGAGCGACGGACCCGGATATGCCTCGGCCTCCTTCAGCACGCTGAACAGCTGGGCCTGCGAGGCTCCGATCGACACCTGAGCCACATAGACGTAACCGTAAGTCATGGCGATAGCGCCCAGATCCTTCTTGCGGATGCGCTTGCCGCTCGATGCGAACTTGGCCACGGCACCCACAGGAGTAGCCTTCGACGACTGACCGCCGGTATTCGAGTAAACCTCGGTGTCGACAACGAGGATGTTGACGTCGGCACCCGAAGCCAGCACGTGATCCACGCCGCCGAAGCCGATGTCGTAACCCCAGCCGTCGCCGCCGATGATCCACTGCGACTTCTTGACCAGCCAATCCTTCATCTCCAGTATCTTGTTGCAGTAGTCGCAGCCGCAGGCCTCCATCATGGGGATGAGACGCTCGGTAACTTCGGCCGACTTCGACGACGAACCGCGGTTCTCGATCCAC
>CAZFIN010000078.1:0-9330 GCA_964519525.1 uncultured Alistipes sp.
AAAACTATGTTTTCCGTTAAAATTTCGTAAGTGGCGCAAAGATAACAAAAAAATCCTTAACCGTATGCACCATGCCGGGTTTATTTGTCGGATCGGCCCTCAAATTCATAATGTTGCCGTATGACGCCGAGGTGCCCGACGGCGCGTTCCACCACCGTGGCGACGGCTTGCTCTATGGTCTGCGGGCGGGAGTAGAACGACGGCGAGGCGGGCAGTATCACGGCTCCGGCCTCGGTGAGCGCCGTCATGTTGCGCAGATGTATGAGCGAATAGGGAGTCTCGCGCACCACGCACACCAGCCGGCGCCGCTCCTTGAGCATGACGTCGGCGGCGCGCTCGATGAGCGACTGCGATACGCCCGAGGCTATGCGCCCGAGGCTGCCCATCGAGGCGGGCACGATTATCATGGCGTCGAAGCCGGCCGATCCGCTGGCCGCGGGGGCGAACATGTCGTCGTTGTCGTAGAGCGTGATCTTGGGCGACGAGGGCAGCCGCACGCGTTCGTATTCGAGCACCTCGGAGGCGCGTCGGCTGACGACGAGGGCTATGCTGCCGACCTGCGGCGCGTCGGCGAGGCTTTCGAGGCACATGCGGGCGTAGATGGCTCCGCTCGCGCCGGTTACGGCTACTATTATCTTCATGTCGTAGGTATCTGTCTGAAATGGTTTCGTGTTACGGGTCCGCCGCAGGCCGTAAGCCTTCCGGGGCGGTGTCTACAATTCGATTATCTTGCATTTAAGGCCCAGCTCCATGGCGCGCTCCAGCACGCGCGGCAGGGCGTAACTCATGTTGCGGAACGACTTCTCGCTGTCGTGGAACGCCACGATGCTGCCTGCCCTGAGGTGCCGGACAACCCCGCGGCTGCACTCGGCGGGCGATATGGCGGAGGTGTAGTCGCGCGAGAGGATGTTCCACATGATGATCTTGTAGCGCTGTCCCACGGCACGCATCTGCGACGGGGTGACGCGGGCGTAGGGCGGGCGGAACAGATCGCTGCGGAGTATGTCGTCGGCCAGATCGACATCCTCGATATACCTCTCGAGCGGCATTCCCCACCCCTTCTGGTGGGAGTAGGTGTGGTTGCCTATCTTGTGACCCTCGTCGAGTATGCGCCGGTAGAGGTCGGGGTAGAGCTCGGCGTTCTTGCCCAGCACGAAGAAGGTGGCCTTGGCATCGTAGCGCCTGAGCGTGGCGAGTATCCATTCGGTGATGCCCGGGGTGGGGCCGTCGTCGAAGGTGAGGAACACGCCGTTCTTGTCGTCGATCTCCCATATCATGTCGGGGAACAGGCGTCGGATGAACTTCGGTGGTTTGATTCTCATAATCGGCCGTTTTTCTCGTTCGTTGAACAAAAATAGTGTTTTTTTGCGGAATGAAAGGTATATATTTTGTACCGGCTGATTTTTTAGTTATATTTACCGGACGATAAGCGGCCCGGAGCGGCTGTACGGCATGGCCGCAGACCGTTTTGCGGGGCCGGTGCGAATGGATTTAAACAGTTGCGACAAATGATCAGGAGAGCGATTATCAATGCGGCGATTGCCGTCTTCGCGCTGGCCGCGGCGGCCGGATGCAGGACATTTCACATTATGGGGGACGCCAATACGGCTACCGGCAATCCGTATGAGGTGATAGTGGTGTGCGCGCAGCCGCAGTGGCAGAGCGAGCTGGGCGATACCTTGCAGGCCATTCTGCAGCAGCCGGTGGCCGAACTGCCGAAGTACGAGCCCATGTTCAACGTGATACGCATCATGCCCAACAATTTCAAGAGTCTGGTGGAGCATCACCGCAATATAGTGAACGTGGCGGTGAACGGCGATATTGAAAAACCGTCGATCTCGGTGCAGTACGACGTGACGGCCAAACCGCAGGTGTTCGTCACCGTGAAGGGCCCCGACAACCGGTCGACGGCCGAGTATGTGGCGCAGAATCAGGATAATCTGCTGTACGTGCTGGAGAAGGCCGAGCGCGACCGCTCGATAGCCTACGCCCGCCGCTACTACTCGCGGCCGCTTGAGGAGCTGATCCGCGACACGTTCGGTGTGGAGATGTGGGTGCCCGACAATTTCAAGCTGCGCACGAAGAGCGACGACATGGTGTGGATATCGCAGGAGTTTCCGACGGCGAGTCAGGGATTTTTCATATACAAATATCCTTATACGGGGCCTGAGGCGCTGACGCCCGAGGCGCTGGTGAAGGCGCGCAACCGTTTCGCGTCGCGCATTCCGGGACCGGTGGACGGCTCGTACATGATCACGGTGGACAAGATAGCCGACGACAGCGGCGAGAACTACATACCTTACAGGCCCGAGTACCGCACGATGCGCATAGGCGAGCGGCCGTGGGCTGAGATGGTGGGCCTGTGGGACGTGGAGAATTATTTCATGGGCGGCCCGTTCGTGAGCTACACCACGGTGAACAAGCGGAGCGGCGAGGTGATAACCGTCGACTGCTACATCTACTCGCCGAAGGTCGACAAGCGTAACATGCTGCGCGAGTTGCAGCATCTGATCTATCTGATAGATTTTCCCGGGACCGACATCGTGCAGGGTGCCGGGGCGGCGGGCAAGTAGGGTCTGCCGGCTGTTGATGGACATGACTTCGGGTTGCGCAAGTGGCGGCCCGAAGTTTTTTTTATGCTGTACGCGCATGAGCGGAGCAGGGATGCGGCGGCGTATTATAACAGAGGAGCGAGCAACCGTGCGAACGATTCGGCGAGCCGTGTGCCGCGGCTGCGCGAGGCAAGCCATTGCGGGGTGACGCGTTCGGAGATGGCGGTATCGGCGCAGAACTTCGAGATGTAGTCGGCGGCGACGGCACGGTTGTAGATGAACGCCACGGCTTCGAGATTGTAGCAGAGGCTGCGGTAATCGAGATTGGCCGAGCCTACGGCCGTGATGCGGTCGTCGATGACGATCGTCTTCGAGTGCAGGAATCCGTTGCGGTAGCGGTATACGTCGACTCCGGCCTCGACGCATTCGCGGAGGTAGGAGCCGGCGGCGTGTCCGATTACGGGTATGTCGGTGCTCATCGGCAGGAGCAGTTCGACCTTTATGCCGCTGCGCGCGGCGGAACAGATGGCGTCGAGAAGTGTCGGCGGCGGCAGGAAGTAGGGCGTGGATATGCGTATGGCGCTTCTGGCCGAGGCTATGGCTTCGGTGAAGGCGCGTGTCAGCGTGCGGCGTGAGGGACCCGGCTGCGCCCATGCTATCTGTATCGGCAGCACGGTCGTGATGCGGTGGGGCTGCGGCGCGGGAGGACTGGCCGGCATCAGCGGCCCGTGACCGGCGGCCGCATGCCAGTCGGTGTCGAACAGGCTCCGGGCCTGAAGTACGGCGTCGCCTTCGATGCGTATGTGTTCGTCGCGCCAGAAACCCATCTTGCCGCCGTCGATGTAGCGGCTCGCGATGTTTATGCCGCCCAGATAGGCTGTGCGGCCGTCGACGACGATGAGTTTGCGGTGATTGCGCCGGTGTGCCGCCGGGGTGAGATAGGGGAAGCGCAGGCGGCCGTAGGGAACGGTGGCTATGCCCTCGCCGTGCATGTCGCGGAGGATTCCGCTGCCGAGCCGCCATGAGCCGAGGGCATCGTAGATTATGCGGACGCGCACTCCGGCACGGGCCCGGCGCATGAGTATGCGGGCGATGGCGCGGCCTATGCGGTCGTCGTTGATGATGTAGTATTCGATGTCGATGCTTTCGCGCGCGTGTTGCAGGTCGCGGATGATGGCCGAGAAAGTGCGGCCGGCGTTGTGCAGGGTCTGCACTCGGTTGTGCATGGCCAGCGCGGCGCCGCAGTCGGCGCGGATGCAGTTCTGGAGTCGCGTGCGGTATTCGCGGCGCGGTGTCGGCAGAGGCTGTGCGGGTCGGTCGGCGGTAAGCAGCCGCAGAAGCGTGGCGGCGGGCGGCAGGACGATCATGAATGCCACCCATCCCCATGTCGCGGCGGGATTGCCTCCGCGTACGACGACCCATGTAGCACCGGCGATGCTCCATGCGATGTATATTGCGCTCCATACGGTCATGTGTGCGCCTCGGGCACACTTTGTGCCAAAAAAAATTGGAAAATAGGAAATTTGTACCTATCTTTGTTAGCAGAAGATTAAGGATTGTCAATTCGGAGTTCCGATCGTCAGGCCGGTTGCGGCGGATTGGAAATCCGGTTTTTTTACTGTTACAGACATGGCAAAAGAGATTATTTACCTTACGGCGGAGGGGTTGCAGAAACTCAAGGACGAGCTTAACCATATGCGTTCGGTGGAACGACCCGCCATCTCGGCGGCCATTGCCGAGGCCCGCGACAAGGGCGACTTGTCGGAGAATGCTGAATACGACGCTGCACGCGAGGCGCAGGGTCTGCTGGAGATGCGCATAGCCAAGCTGGAGCAGACGCTCACCAATGCGCGTGTCATCGACGAATCGAAGATCGACAAGAGCAAGGTGCAGATACTCAGTAAGGTGACCCTGCTCAACCATAATAACAACAAGCAGGTGACCTACACCATCGTGTCGGAGAACGAGGCCAATCTGCGCGAGGGCAAGCTCGCGATAGGCACACCCATCGCCAAAGCTCTGCTGGGCAAGAAGAAGGGCGACATGGTGGAGGTGACGGTTCCGGCCGGAGTGCTTAAGTTCGAGATTCTCGACATCAGCATCTGATCCGTTCAGCCGTTGCGGGTGTCGCGGCATGTCCCGCGGCCGGATGAGTGATCTTCATGGCCGTGAGGTAGGAATGGCCGGTGTTCCTGCGCCGGCGCAGAAAAAAGAAACAACTGTAGGATAAGCGAAATCCTGCAGTTGTTTTTTGTTAAGGCGTCAGGTCGTGCTGTATGCAGCGTCGGAGCCGCATATATGCGGGATTATCGCCGGAAGTGCCGGGGCGTTGCCGATGATTGATTATTTCCGTGTTTTGCCGATGGCGGCATAGCGGTTCTCCACCGTGTGCCAGTCGAGGACGTTCCACAGCGCTTTCACTCCGTCGGCGCGGACGTTGCGGAAGTCGATGTAGTAGGCGTGTTCCCACACGTCGATTGCAATCAGCGGATGCAGACTGTCGGTGAGGGGATTGCCGGCGTTGGGCTTGCTTACGATGCTGAGGCGTCCGCCGTCGTCGGCTGCGAGCCACACCCAGCCCGAACCGAAGAGTCCGACGGCCTTTTCGGTCATCTGCGTCGTGAGTTTTCCGGTGTCGCCGAATGCGGCGGCGATGGCCTCGGCCAGAGGTCCCGACGGGGTCTTGGCCGGTGCGGGGGAGAACTGTGCGAAATAGAACTCGTGGTTCCATGCCTGTGCGGCGTTGTTGAACACGGCGCCGTCGGCGCGGCGGACTATGTCGCAGAGGGCGAGACCTTCGAACTGCGTGCCGGCGATCAGTTCGTTGAGTTTGCCGACGTAGGCGGCCATGTGTTTGTCGTGGTGGTAGGTGAGGGTCTCCTCCGAGATGTGCGGTGCGAGCGCCGTCTTGTCGTAAGGCAGTGGCGCGAGCGTAATTTTTTTGATTGCGGTTGTCGTCTCCATAATCAGAATGTTTTTCAAGTTTTAGTGTGTCGCAGCAGGTGCTGCCGGTTGTTTCCGCTGCAAATATAATACCCCGGTTCCGCAGGTGGTTCTTTGCCGGTTGCGATTTGTGATTCCCGCGGTTCCGCGGACCGTGCGGACCGCAGTCTGCGGGGTGAAGTTGCGGCCCGATTTTGGAAAATAAAAACTTATTGTTAACTTTGCACTTAAGGATTTGTTGCGTATGCCTAAACTCTATATCATAGCCGGATGCAACGGCGCCGGCAAAACGACGGCTTCGTATGCCGTTCTGCCGGAAATGCTGGAGTGTCGCGAGTTTGTCAATGCCGACGAGATAGCCAAGGGCCTTTCGCCGTTCAATCCGTCGAAAGTGTCGATCGAGGCCGGCCGCCTCATGCGCCAGCGCATGGATGCGCTGATGGCCGACGGTGCGGATTTTGCTATCGAAACCACTTTGGCGACAAGGTATTACACGCGTTTTATCCGTATGGCGCAGGAGAAGGGGTATTTCGTATCGCTGCTCTACTTCTGGCTGCCTGCACCCGAGCAGGCGGTGGAGCGTGTGGCGCGGCGCGTGGCCGAAGGCGGACACGATGTGCCTGCCGAGGTGGTGCGCAGACGCTATTATCGCGGACTGCGCTATCTGACATCTCTCTATACGCCCGTGTGCGACTATTGGGTTATCTACGACAACAGTTCGGCCGAGGGCGTGAAAAAGGTGGCATACGGTACCCGCGACGAAATAAGAGAGGTGGTGGATACGTTAGCATACAGAAAAATAAGCAAGATGTAACTGTTATATGTCAAATAGAGACCTTATGAGTGAGATCGAAATCGAGCAGATGCAGGAGAAGATAGATGCAGGCATACTGTTGGCCCAGCAGCGGTTGAAGGAGAAAGCCCGAAAGGAGGACGGCGAACTGGTCATCATGCGCGACGGCAAGGTGGTGCATGTTAAGGCCGACGAGCTGGAATAGGGGTGCGGCAGCGTCCGTTGCCGACACACGATATCGTCCCGACTGTGGAAACACAGTCGGGACGTTGTGTTTTTTTCTGTTTCCTGTTTCCTGTTACCTGTTTCCTGTTTCCTGTTGCCGTGCCGGGGACCGTTAAGCCCGATCCTTCCGGAACGGAATGACAGCCTTCCGCCCGCGGCGTCGGCTAACGCAAACTCACCCTTATGAGAAACCGTGTCCCGACTTCTCATAAGGGTGAATATGTTCCGCGATGATTGCCCGGACTTTGATGTCCGGATGTATGCCTTTCCCGGAAATTGCCGTCCGTCTCTCCTCCGGCAGCATATGCGAACAATCCATTGTCATGCAGCCGCCGGCATGTATGCCTCGGGCCGGCGGCTGCACTCCGGAAAGCCGGACGCAGAGTCTGCAATCCTGCGGCGGTTACTGTTTCTTGCTCTTGGGGGCGAGTATCATGTTCATCTTCTTGCCGTCGAGCTTCGGCATCATCTCCACCTTGGCTATCTCCTCAAGGTCGGTGGCGAAACGCAGCAGCAGAATCTCGCCCTGCTCCTTGAACACGATCGAGCGGCCGCGGAATACGACGTAGGCCTTCACCTTGGCGCCCTCCTTGATGAAGTTCTCGGCATGCTTGAGCTTGAAGTTGTAGTCGTGGTCGTCGGTCTGCGGACCGAAACGGATCTCCTTGACCACCACCTTCACCTGCTTGGCCTTTATCTCCTTGGCCTTGCGCTTCTGCTGGTAGAGGAACTTCTGATAGTCGGCAATGCGGCATACGGGCGGTTCGGCCTTGGGCGAGATCTCGATCAGATCCAGCTCCATCTCCTCGGCCATGGCGAGCGCCTGTCTGATGGGCACCACCAGATTGGGTTCCACATTCTCGCCTACGAGGCGCACCGTGGGAGCCGTGATTTCGTGGTTGGTGCGGTGGGGATTCTCTTTCTCCGGACGTTTGCCGCGCACCCCTTGTTGTTTGTTGGTTCCGCCTCCCGTGTAGGGTCGTGGCGTGAACGGTCTTTTCGTGATTGCCAAATTAGTAATCGTTTGATTGTTTTACTCTTTATTTATTCGGCCCTCATAGCCACCCTCCGGTCTTCCGGCGTCATGCGGCCGCCCCTCATCTTGGGGTGCCGCGCTTTGCCCGGTCCGTCTCCGCGACGGAATGCCTGATCACGGTATTCCGTCGCGGACTTTCCGGATGGCGTATGATTGCCGTCTTTTTTCTTCCGGTATGCCTAAGCCAGCTTGTCAACTTCGGTCTCGGCGTTCACGAGCGAGGTGAGATAGTCGGCGAACTCCCCGATTCCCATCGAGCCTTTGTCGCCCTCGCCCTGCACGCGTACCGATACCTTGCGCTCGGCCTCCTCCTTCTCGCCCACGATGAGCAGGAACGGAATGCGCTTCAGCTCGTTGTCGCGTATCTTGCGGCCGATCTTCTCGTTGCGGTCGTCGATCTGTACGCGTACATCGCGCTTGGCCAGTTCTCCGGCCACCTCGGCGGCGTAGTCGTTGAACTTCTCCGATATGGGCAGTATCACTGCCTGATCGGGCGTGAGCCACAGGGGGAACTTGCCCGCGGTGTGCTCCAGCAGCACTGCCACGAAACGCTCCATCGAACCGAACGGCGCGCGGTGTATCATGATGGGGCGGTGCAGCTTGTCGTCGGCACCCTTGTACGTAAGGTCGAAACGCTCGGGCAGGTTGTAGTCCACCTGAATGGTTCCCAGCTGCCAGCTTCGGCCCAGTGCGTCCTTCACCATGAAGTCGAGCTTGGGTCCGTAGAATGCTGCTTCGCCGGTCTCCACCACGGTGTTCAGCCCCTTGTCGGCGGCGGCCTTGATGATGGCGGCCTCGGCCTTCTCCCAGTTCTCGTCCGTGCCTATGTACTTCTCCTTGTTGTCCGGGTCGCGCAGCGATATCTGCGCCGTGTAGTTGTCGAACTTCAGCGTGCGGAATATGTAGAGCACGATGTCGATCACCTTCTCGAACTCCTCAAGCAGCTGGTCGGGGCGCACGAACATGTGGGCGTCGTCCTGCGTGAAGCTGCGCACGCGCGTCAGGCCGTGCAGCTCGCCCGACTGCTCGTAGCGGTATACCGTACCGAACTCGGCCAGACGCACGGGCAGGTCCTTGTACGAGCGCGGCTTGCTGCGGTAGATCTCGCAGTGGTGGGGGCAGTTCATGGGTTTGAGCAGATACTCCTCGCCCTCGAACGGCGTGTGTATGGGCTGGAACGAGTCCTTGCCGTACTTGGCGTAGTGGCCCGACGTGACGTAGAGGTCCTTGTTGCCTATGTGGGGGGTGATCACCTGCTGGTAGCCGTAGTCCTTCTGTATCTTGCGCAGGAAACGCTCCAGACGGTCGCGCAGTTCGGCGCCCTTGGGCAGCCACATGGGCAGACCCTGACCTACGCGCTGCGAGAACATGAACAGCTCCAGATCCTTGCCCAGCTTGCGGTGGTCGCGCTTCTTGGCCTCCTCGATCATGGCCAGATACTCGTCGAGCATCGACTTCTTGGGGAACGATATGCCGTAGATGCGGGTCAGCATCTTGTTCTTCTCGTTGCCGCGCCAGTATGCGCCGGCGACCGACGTCAGTTTCACGGCCTTTATGATGCCCGTGTTGGGGATGTGCGGACCGCGGCACAGGTCGGTGAACGAGCCGTTGGTGTAGAATGATATGGTGCCGTCCTCCAGATCGCGGATCAGCTCCACCTTATATTGATCGTTCTTCTCGGTGAATGTCTTCAGGGCGTCGGCCTTCGACACCTCGGTGCGCACCAGCTGCTCCTTGCCGCGCGCCAGCTCCTGCATCTTCTTCTCTATTACGGGCAGGTC
>CAZFIN010000079.1:0-9120 GCA_964519525.1 uncultured Alistipes sp.
GTGCTTGGCGGTCAGCGTCACGACGCCGGATTCCGCCTCGGCCGTTACGGGCAGCACGCCGCGCACACCGCGCTTGCCGCCGTCGAGCGACAGCTCGCCCACGAATGCCGAATCGGCCAGCATGTCGGACCCGATCTGTCCGGTAGCCGCCAGAATGGCCACGGCTATGGGCAGGTCGAATCCCGAACCCTCCTTGCGCAGATCGGCCGGAGCAAGATTCACCACGCATTTGCGGGCCGTCATGCGGAACCCCGAATTTTCGAACGCCGAGCGTATGCGCTGCTCGCTCTCACGCACGGCATTGTCGGGCAGGCCGACCAGAAAGAGTCCCAGTCCGCTGCCCGTAACACTCACCTCCACCGAGACCCCTACGGCCCCGATGCCGGCCACTGCGCCGGTATGCGTGCGAATCACCATGCAGTTTTTGTTTTACCTTTATAATAATAGTCCGCTCACGTCAGAACGGCACCTCGTCCGACAGCGGGGCCTGACGGTCGACGTTCAGCGGCCCTTGGTCGAGGCCGAACTCGCCACCCATCGACGACCCCAGACCGCCGCCGAATCCGCCCGACACGACCGCATCGTCATAGCTGCCCTGCGACGAATTCATGCCGCTCGACACCTGATTGTAGCCGCTACCGACACCCATGGGATCGGCCGCCGTGGAGTTCTCGTCAACATCCATGTCGGCGAAACGGGCCTGATCCTTCAAAAAGCGCAGTTTAACGTCGGTCACGGCGCCGTTACGGTGCTTGGCCAGAATGATCTCGGCCATGCCGGCAGTAGGCATGCCGTTCTCGTCGGTGTTGATGCCGTAATACTCGGGGCGGTGGATGAACGCGACGATATCGGCATCCTGCTCGATGGCTCCCGACTCTCGCAGGTCCGACAGCTGCGGGCGCTTCGAACCGCCGCGCGTCTCGGTCGAACGGTTCAGCTGCGACAGCGCTATGACGGGCACGTTCAGCTCCTTGGCTATGGCCTTGAGCGTTCGCGAGATGAAGGCCACCTCCTGCTCGCGGTTGCCCTTCGAGTCCTGATTGCCGGTCATAAGCTGAAGGTAGTCGATCACGATGATCTTTATGTCGTGGTGTATCTTCAGACGGCGCGCCTTCGAGCGGAACTCGAACACCGACAGCGCCGGAGTGTCGTCGATAAACAGAGGTGCGGCGCCGAGCGGTTTGGTCGAACTCTCCAGATGGCGCCACTGTTCGGGAGTGAGGCGGCCGCTCTTTATGTCGGTGCCGCTCAGACCGCTCTCGGCCACGATGAGTCGCATCATGAGCTGCACCGACGACATCTCGAGCGAGAAAAACGCCACGGGCGCCTCGTGGTCGATGGCCATGTTGCGCGCCATGGACAGCACGAAGGCAGTCTTGCCCATCGACGGACGCGCCGCGATGATGATCAGGTCCGACAGCTGCCAGCCCAGCGTCACGCGGTCGATGGCCATGAAGCCCGACGGCACGCCGTTGAACGCGCTGGTGTTCTTGCTGGCCTCCTCGATCTGCGCCAGCGCCTTGGCCAGAATATCCTTGGCGTTCTGCACCGAGCGTTTCACGTGGCCTTCGGCGACCTTGAATATCTCGCTCTCGGCGAAGCCGATGAGGTCGGTGACATCCTGATCCTCGTCGTAGGAGCGGCGCTGTATTTCGGTGGCCGAGCGGATCAGCTCGCGCTGCACGTATTTCTGGGCGATGATCTTGGCATGGAACTCGACGTTGGCCGCCGAACCCACCTTCTGCGTAAGCTGCGCCAGATAGGCCGCCCCGCCCACCTTCTTCAGCTCCTTGCGCACTTTCAGCCGCTCGGTGACGGTGTAGAGGTCGATAGGCTTGAGCTCGGCCGACAGCGACTCGATAGCCTTGTAGATCAGACGGTGCTCCTCGGTGTAGAATGCGTCGGGGGTGATGTACTCCTGTACGGCGATTATGCTGTCGTGCTCAAGCATGAGCGCACCCAGCACAGCCTCTTCGAGCTCCAGCGCCTGAGGCGGCACGGTGCCCGCGACGGGCGCATCGGTGATCTTATCGTAAGCGGCCCTGTTCGAGGCCGACGGGGTGAAATCTCTTGCCATGAGAAAAGGTATTGTGATTTTGGATTCTCAAAAGTAGATATTTTCGGGCAAACGGCAACACGTTTCACGCGAAAGTTATATCCTGTTTTCAACACACTTTTTAACAGACCTGACGGCACCCGCCCAACCTCCGGTCTGCCGTGACGCGCCGACCGCAGCGGCCGTCACGGCTCCTGTCCCGCACTGCGGCGCGATGTGGCGAGCACCGCCACGCTGAGCCGTACATCGGGCACGGCGTCGGCTATCGCTCGCCCGAGCGACATGACGGTAGCGCCGGTGGTGAACACGTCGTCGACCAGCAGCACATGCCGTCCCGCGAGTGCCTCGGGACGGCGGACCGAGAATATACCCTCCACATTGTCCCACCGTCCGTGCGCCGGCTGCGAGGTCTGGCTGCGGTTGTAGCGGTGGCGCCGCACGCTGCGTCTGTCGACCCCGATGCCCAGCCCGCGCGCTATGCCCTCGGCCAGATATTCGGCCTGATTGTAGCCGCGGCCTATCAGCCTGCGCAGATGCAGCGGCACGGGAACCGCCACGTCGACACTGCCGTAGAGTCCGCATTCGTTCAGACACGAGCCGTACCAGCGGCCCAGCTCGTAGGCCGTGCGCCACTGGCCGCGGTACTTGAATCCGTGTATGGCCGCGCGCCACGGACTGCCCTCGACATACCACAGAAACGCCGATGCGCGCTCGACGGGGAGCTGCCCCCAGAAACGCTGCTCCATGCCGTTGCCCGCCTCGCGCCACAGTCCGGTGAGCGGCGCCGTAAGCTGACAGAGCGTGCACACCGAATCGCCGCGCGACATAGCGTCCCCGCACACCGGGCACCGGCGCGGAAACACCAGCGACGACACGTCGCAGAGTATGTCACTGAACATCGACATCGACGGCAACTGTTACGTGTCGGCCCTCGGCATCGGCGGCCATCGCCTTCAGCTCCTCGCGCAGAAGATCCCTCGCGCGCGATACGGGCCGGCCGTTCTCGATCCTGAGCATTATATGCAGTATGTAGAGTCCGCGTATGCGGTCCACGGGCGGAGCGACGGGGCCTGTCACGCGGCGGCCGAAGCGTTCGCGCAGACGCACGGCAAGCTGCGTCGCCGTGCGCCGCAGACGCGAGGGATCGTCGTCGCGCAGGGTGAGCCGTATAAGGCGCGAATAGGGCGGATAGCTGAACGCGTGGCGCTCATCGAGCTCGTGCCGCGCCATGGCATCGTAATCGCCGCACGCCACCCACCGTATCACCGGATTGTCGGGCTCGGAGGTCTGGATGACCACCAGACCCTCGGCCTCGCGCCGGCCCGCACGGCCGGCCACCTGAGTCATAAGCTGGAAGGCGCGTTCCGACGAGCGGAAATCGGGACTGTTGAGCAGATTGTCGGCATTCAGTATGCCCACGACCGACACCCGTCCGAAGTCGAAGCCCTTGCTTATCATCTGCGTGCCGACAAGTATGTCGGTCTCGCCGCTCCCGAAGCTGCGTATTATGCGGTTGTAGGCGCTCTCCGAGGTGGAGGTATCGCGGTCGAGGCGCGCCACGCGGGCCCCGGGGAAGAGTTCGGCTATGCGCTCCTCCACGCGTTCGGTGCCGAAGCCCATGGGCGACGGATCGGCCGTGCGGCATTGCGGGCACGAGTGCGGCACTGCGGACGTGTAACCGCAGTAGTGGCACTCCATGCGTTCCGGCGAGCGGTGCCACGTGAGGGTCACGTTGCAGTGGGGGCAGCGCATGGTCCAACCGCACTCGCGGCATGACACGAACGGCGAGAAGCCGCGGCGGTTCTGGAACAACATCGTCTGCTCGCCACGCTCCAGCGCCTCGCCGATGGCGTTCAGCAGTATGTGGTTGAAATGACCCTTGCGTTCGCCGCGCTTCACGGCGCGCACAGTGTCGGACACGACGATGCGCGGCGGCACGGACCCGCCGTAACGCTCGTCGAGCTGCGAATATCCGTATTTGCCCCACTGGGCGTTGGCATAGCTTTCGAGTGCCGGCGTGGCGCTGCCGAGAAGCGCATGGCCGCCGTAGAGCGAGGCCAGCATCACGGCGCAGTCGCGGCCGTTGTAGCGCGGCGCGGTGTCGCTCTGCTTGTAACTGGGATCGTGCTCCTCGTCCACCACGATGAGACGCAGCCGCCGCAGAGGCAGAAACAGCGCCGAACGCGCCCCGACCACCAGCTCGCCGCCGTCGCTGCGCAGCAGACGCATGTAGGTCTCCATGCGGCGCAGATTGGTCAGTTTCGAGTGATAGGATGTCACGCGGCTGCCGAAGACCCGCTCCATGCGCTCGATGAGCTGCGAGGTGAGGGCGATTTCGGGAACCAGCAGCAGAACGTCGTCCCCGTGCGCCAGAGTCTCGGCTATGAGGGTCATGTAGATCTCGGTCTTGCCCGAGCCGGTTATGCCGCGCAGCAGATGCACCGCCTTGCCGTCGCGCCACGAGGAGCGGATCGCATCGGCAGCACGCTGCTGTGCCGGGGTGAGGCGCGGAGAATCGAACGCCGCGCAGGCGTTACGCTCGACACGCCGTTCGCGGTCGGCGACCGTAATATACCCGGCCTTGCGAAGCGCCCCGAGCACCGCGCTGTCGAAGGGCAGCAGACGTCGCGGCACCTCGCCGTCGGCGGTGAGTGCCGAAGGGTCGAACGACGCGATGGTCTCCAGAGCCTCGCACCGTTTGGGCGCGCGACGGCGTATGCGGTCGCACTCGGCTCCGAGCGCCACACGGTCGCGCCACGGTCCGGCAAGTGCCACGTAAGGTTCGGTGCGCGGACGGAACTCGTCGGCCGCAAACTCCTCGTAGGACGCTCCCTGAGGTTTGGCAAGCGCCGGCAGAGCCACGCGCATGACCTCGCCGAGCGAGCACATGTAATAATCGGCCATCCACTCCCACAGGCGCATCTGCGGCCCGTCGAGCAGAGGACGGTCGTAAAGACGCCGCACGACCGGCTTGATGCGGCCCACGGCGGGAGGTTCGTCGTGCAACCGCCAGACGATGCCCGTATAGACATTGCGCACGCCGAACTGCACGGCCACGGCATCGCCGCACCGCAGCCCGTCGCCGAGGTCGTCGGGCACGGAGTAACAGTAGGCGGGCTGCGCCAGAGGCAGCACTATGTCGGCATATAGCTTTGGCATACAACATCTTGACGGCATCAGCATCCGCTGCACGCGCAGAGACTCCGCCATCGGGAAATCAAAGGTAACAAATTAAACGCTTATCCGCAAAATTACCCGCACGGCAAACATCAACCCGCGTGGCTGCGCGGTCCCAATGAGGCTACGGTTCCGTCGGCCATGCAAGCTGTTGCACCGCATTTCGCTAAAAAACTTCGTTTTCAACAGTCATTTTTTCATCTCGGCAAAACCACGAACAAATCGGGAGATATTTTGCGGTCCTATGGACCGCGCGAGCCGTAGCCTCCCGCCTGCGGAGGCTCGCTACGCTCACCACCGCAGGCCACGACTCATTCGTACTTTGGCCCCGCCTTAAATACTCCGCCTCGGCAAAACCGCAAATAAATTTGCTTTTGCACTCGGCTTATTCGTATCTTTGCCCTACGGCCGCACGAGCGGTCCGACACCAGATACCGAGAGATGACTTACCCGTGGGGCGACGAACGCCGATTCAACAGCTATGCAGCATATTTCCGCCGAATGTTCGGCCACCGTATGCAGAAGGTGACCGTAAACGCCGGCTTCACATGTCCCAACCGCGACGGATCGGTAGGACTCGGCGGATGTGCATTCTGCGACAACGCGGCATTCACACCCTCCTACTGCACGCCCGAGAAGAGCATCACCCGACAGATCGACGAAGGCATAGAGTTCCACCGGCGCCGTTACCGAACGGCACAGCAGTATCTGGCCTACTTCCAATCCTACTCCAACACATACGCTCCGCTCGAGCGTCTGCGCGAGTGCTACGACGAGGCGCTGGCCCACCCCGAGGTGGCCGGAATAGTGGTCGGCACGCGGCCCGACTGCGTGGACGAACGCAAACTCGATTACTTCGCCCAGCTGGCCCGGCGTAAATACGTAATCATAGAGTACGGCATCGAATCGACATACGACACCACGCTGCGCCGCATAAACCGCGGCCACGACTTCGCGGCGGCCGAACGCGCCGTGCGCCTCACGGCCGAACGCGGAATACACGCCGGCGGTCACTTCATACTCGGATTGCCCGGCGAAAGCGAGGAGATGATGATCGCACAGACGGCCCGGATAAACTCACTGCCGCTCGACACGGTGAAGTTCCACCAGCTGCAACTGTTCAAAGGCACGGCGCTCGCCGCCGAGTATGACGCGCATCCCGAACGGTTCAGGTTCCGCACCATAGACGAATACCTCGATCTGTTCGTCGAGATCCTGCGGCGACTGCGCCCCGACATCGTGGTGGAACGCTTCGCGGGCGAGGCCCCGCCGCGATACCATCACACCCGGGGGTGGGGACTCGTACGCAACGAGACACTGTTGGCGATGCTCGACGAAAGATTGGAGCGGCAGGGTGTACATCAAGGGGATATTTTTAATATATTTGCAGCCGAAAACGGATTATAACATACAGATATTAACAAAAACCACGATCTGAATTACAGATCATAAGTCGAATCTATCATGAAAATCACCGCTTCCTCGGTTGCCTCGGCCATCAAAGAGTACATAGTAATGACCCTCGGCATGTTGCTCTACGCATTCGGATGGGTGGCCTGCATCATACCCGCCGGAGGTATGGGCGGCGGAGCCACCGGACTCTCGATGTTGCTCAACCACGTGTTTCCTGCGATCTCGATAGGTACGTTCGTGTTCATCATCAACGTAATGCTGCTCGCCGTGGCAGGCTTCATCGTCGGCTGGAACTTCGGAATAAAGACCATATACTGCATCACGGTGCTGTCGGTGGCCATGGATTTATGGGGGTACATACTGCCCGAGAACATTCTGGCGATATACACCCAGCACATCGACTCGCACAACATCCTGCTGGTGATACTCGGCGCCGTGGTAGCCGGATCGGGCGTGGCGATATGTTTCAGCCAAGGCGGGTCGACAGGCGGGACCGACATCGTGGCGATGATTATAAACAAGTACCGCACCGTGAGTTACGGACGTATCGTAATCGCCGGCGACTTCGTGATAATAGGCTGCTCGCTTTTCATCGCCTCCGATCTGGCCACGGGAATCGCCACGGTGATCTACGGTTACATCATGGTGGCCGTGTACGGCTATACGGTCGACCTCATACAGTCGGGCAACCAGCAGTCGAGCCAGATATTCATCATCAGCAACGACTACGAAAGAATAGCCGACGCAATCAACAACGAAGCGCACCGCGGCGCGACAATAATCGACGGCATGGGGTGGTACACCCACAAGAGCTGCAAGATCGTGATGGTCGTATGCCGCAAACGCGACGCCTCGATGATTCTAAAGATCACCAAGCGTGTCGATTCCAACGCTTTCATAACCATGGGTTCGGTGATGGGCGTCTACGGCAAGGGCTTCGAGGCGCTGAGCAAGATCTGATGCCGGAGGTCTCTGATTGCGAAGACATCAATGCCGCCCGATTGGGGCATGTCGATGGGGTAATGATGCAAAAAACGGAGCTTAAAGGATGATGTAAGCATCAGATATCATTACATTTATAATAAAAACAGCAGTTTAATGAAACGTATTTCTTTAAACTGCTGTTTTTATGCCCCCCCCAACGCACCGAACGCTACACTTTCATTGCGGCTTTTTGCATGTCGTCAAAGAGGAGCATCGAGCAGGTCATGCCCGTTATGATTGCAAATCATGCGGTAATTATTCACGGACCACCGCACATCTGTTTCCCTCAAAACAAAAAGGCACGATCTTTTAAAAGGCTAATAGTCGGCCTATAAAACGGCACCCGACAAGCGTATATTAACAAATATATTTACGGAACTATCTATTTTAGGCTTTGTAATGTATGAGCCGCAGCCTGCGGAATGAGCGTATAATGAGTCTCAGCGCGCACAAAAATTTGGAAGTTTACCATATTGGTCGAGAACCTTTCCATTATTACAGCCGTAAGCGTCACACTTCTTTGTTACAGACACCATTCCGCGCCCCGGCATGGACGATATGAAATATATTTAGGATGCCCGGTACCATCAACGTTTCGAGGAAAACTATTCTTAAATTACACTTTAGGCTTATACTCATGCGACGTAGCCTGCGGGGTGAATGCAACATCCTCTGCAAAGGGGAAATACACGGCGCAGAGTCCCAAGCCAAACTACCGACCATTGTCTTAAAACAGTCGTTATACCAACGGCTCGCACGGTCTATCGGACCGTTAAATATCATTCAATACCCCCGAAACTAAAATAATAGTTCCTAAACTGTGCTATCTAAGGGCATAAAAACGATGATAAAAATAGTTTACCGAGTGAACGGTAACAGATACGGAAATTGAAAATACAGCGTAAAGACTTATAGTTCAACAGATAGAACGATGAATTTCTAATCATATTCCCAATTCTACCCCACCTATACACAGAATTGGCCGCCGCATTAGCGTTCGTTTGTAAGGCATGGTTCGGCCGACGCTCTCGAAGCCCCAAACAGTTCCCCGTCCCCATCCAACCGGATTTAGGTTCTACGCATGTCGCTCGACACCCCCCCCCAGAATGCAAACAGGCACAAACACCTAACAACTTCTTTCCTCCCCTCACCCCCAAAAAAAGAAAAGGAGCGAACTCTGATGGGTTCGCTCCTTGAAGAGGCGGCTACCTACTCTCCCACCTAAAGAGGCAGTACCATCGGCGTTAGTGAGCTTAACTTCTCTGTTCGGAATGGGAAGAGGTGGAACCTCACTGCTATAACCACCTAAAAGAACCTTTTACGTTTCGTCTGTCGAAACCCGTGCGAAACCATTTTATATACTTAAACGGTTAATCCGTCGCACCCGGTATGCTTGACACTATAAGAAGATGAGATAAACTTCTTGCAAGAAAGACGTTCGGGTAATTAGTACTGCTCGACTTTGACATTACTGTCTTTACATCTGCAGC
>CAZFIN010000080.1:0-6685 GCA_964519525.1 uncultured Alistipes sp.
GCTGTAACCCGTAAGTATAAGCAGGAACGCCGTTTTCAGATAGAGCGGATTGCCCTCGGCTATGAGCCACCGCAGTTCGTCGTAGCCGAGCGAGCGGTTGGCAGCGGCGGCGCTCAGCAGCAGAATGCCGAGGTAGGCCACGGCGATGCCGGTCGAGCATACGAACAGGTATTTCCATGTGGCCTCCAGCGTGGCCTCCGAGTGGCGGTGGTAGATTATTCCGGCGCCGCACAGGGTGGTGGTCTCCAGCAGGATCCACGTGACGGCTATGTTGTTGGCGAAATATACGCCCGTGATGGCCGTGGTGAGCAGCATCAGCAGCGCGAAATAGGTGCGGTAGGCGGCAATGCCGTCGTCGCGCAGATACTCCTGCGAGTGCAGGAACACGAATACCGAAACGACAGCCATCAGCATGTAGAACACCGTTCCGGCCTCGTCGAAAGTGAAGAATGCGCCCGAAGTGGCGAGATAGGCCCCGCCGAAGAGCAGCCGTGCGGCGAAGATGGCGTGTATGCCGAGGTAGAGTCCGCACAGCAGATGCACGGCGCGCCGGCTGCGGACGAAGAAGGTGGCGGCGGCAGTGGCGAGCCACAGGATCAGAAAAATGTATATCATGACGGTTTAATCCTTTACGTGTGTTAACGAATCGCTGTCATCGGTGTGTATCTGTTTGTCGACACGGGTCATGAACAGTCCGAGCATGAGCACCGATATGAGAATGTCGAGCAGTATGGCCGTGTTGATGAGTATCGGCATCTCGACTCCTATGGCCATCGAGAAGAGGAACACGCCGTTCTCGATCACGAGGAATCCCACCATGTGGGTGAATATGCGCGAACGCAGCACGATGAGTATCAGTCCGCTGAGCAGCGCGTAGAGCGCCACGCCGAAGAAGATCATGTGTATCGACGAGTCGGCCACGTAGTAGGTGGTGAGCGCGCTCACCGCCAGCGCCGCCACCGACAGCAGCAGCGAGTTGAACTGCGTGGAACCCGAGGTGCGCACGCGGTTGATCTTCGTCTTCTTTATGACGCGCAGCAGTATGGCCGGAACTATGACGGCCTTGAATATCAGTGTTTCGAGTATCACGAACGACAGCTCGATCCAGTCGAGCGCATGCAGGCGCAGAAGCGCTATGCCCAGCAGGATCCAGCCCTGCATCGTGATGAGCGACGCGTAGTTGCGGAAACGCTCGACGATCGACAGATTGATGAGCGTGATTACGTAAAGTATGATGAGCGATAGAAGCATGGCCGTAACGTTTAGATGTTTATGTCGAGCCGCAGCAGGTAGCCGATGAAGAATATCAGGGCCGCCAGCGCGGTTATGGTTACGATGAACGTGGTGTTGCGCGAGAGTTTGTTGCGCGCCTGCGTCGATTCGACGATTCCCACGGCCAGACCGGTGAGCAGTATGGCCAGCGGTGCGGCGAACCACCATTTGAAGCAGAATACGGCGGCCACGGCGTCGGCCGCTATCATCGAGAAGCAGGCCGTCTTGAGCCATCCGGCGATTTGGATCATGCCCAGATCCACGCCCGAGTAGTCGAGGCACATCACCTCGTGTATCATGGTAAGCTCCAGATGCGTGCGCGGATCGTCCACCGGTACGCGGCCCGACTCGACGAACGCTATCTTCACGAACAGATAGGCCGTCAGCAGCATGATGATGGTGAGGTGCAGGCTGAACGACTGCTCCTGCGCGAATATGCCGGCGAAGGAGGTATAGCCGCAGAACATGGCCAGCGTGGCGAAGCCTATCATCAGCGCCGGCTCGACGAGTGCCCCGTAGAGCGCCTCGCGCGAGGCTCCCATGCCTTCGAACGAGCTGCCGGTGTCCATGGCTGCGAGTATGATTGCGGCGCGGGCCAGCGCGAGCGTGTAGGCGAAGCATATCACGTCGCCCTCGAACGAGATCAGCGGGTCGAGATCGGCCACGGGTATGAACAGCATGGCGACGATCGCCGCGCCGAGGTATACGGCCGGCGCCGTGCGGAACAGCGCCGTGGCGGTTGTCGAGTACACCGATCCCTTGCGCAGCAGCAGTGCCGCTCCGTACAGGTGGTTGAAGAAGCGCACACCCTTGCGTCCGGCAAGTACGGCGCGCGTGCGGTTGATGACGCCGGTGGTGGTGAGCGCCACCGCTATCATCAGTATTGTGTTGAGTGCTATTCCCATACGCTAAATGATGTTTAATAGTGAGAGCAGGAATACGGCCACGAGGAAGAGCAGGGCGAAGAGTATGTAGTGGTTGATCTTGCCCGTTCGCAGACGCATGATGCGTTTGTTGATTATCCGCAGCAGCTCCATCCACCATGCGGCGAACAGACGGTCGATGCGGTCCTTGTGGCGTATGTTGTAGTTGTGGGCCGAGGGGAATATCTCGCTTTTGCCTACGGCGCGGCCCTCGACGGTGTTCTGGGTGAGCGATGTGGCTATCGACTCGAGCCCCTCGGCGAACGATTCGCCGGTGTACTGCATGCGTATGTTGGGCGATGTGAAGCCGCAGCCCCATGTGGGACCGTGTGCGATCGTCCGGCGGCCCTGCGCCCGGCTCTTTGCCACATAGAGCAGTGCGATGACTATGAGCAGCAGCCACCCCGTGAGCGAGACACGCCCGAGGACTGGGATCATGCCCGCCTCCATTATCTGTCCTGCGGCCGGCGCGAATCCGTCGGCTATGCCCGCCACCATGCGTACGGCGTATTGCGGGAACAGACCTATCGCGGCTATTCCGGCCACGGGGATAGCCATGGCCGCTATGCGGAAGTCGTCCGCCTCGTCGGCCTCGGCCACGTGGTGGTGGCGCGGCGAGCCGAGGAATATGGTGCTGTACAGCTTCGTGAATGCCAGCATCACGATGCCTCCTATGAGAGCCAGCGCCACGAGTCCTGCGGCGGCATAGAGCGTGTCGGCGCCGTCGCTCACGCAGTCGAGCATTCCCGAATAGATGAGGAACTCGCCGACGAATCCGTTCAGCGGGGGCAGCGCGCATATGGCCGCCGTACCCACGAGGAACAGTATGGCCGTCATGGGCATGTACTTGGCCACGCCGCCGAAACGGTCGAGCAGCGTGGTGTGCATCTTCGAGTAGATGTTGCCCGCGCCGAAGAACAGCAGCGACTTGAACAGCGAGTGGTTCACCGTGTGCAGCAGCGTTCCGCATATCGCCGTGGCGGCGACGGCCGGATTGCCCGCGGCGCGGCCGAGCAGGGCTATGCCGAATCCTATGAAGATCACGCCCACGTTCTCGATGCTCGAATATGCCAGAAGACGCTTGGCGTCGTTCTGTGCGGCGGCCAGAACCACGCCCCACAGTCCGGTGACTATGCCCGCGGCGAGGACGATCACGCCTGCGGTGTGGATCTGCGCCGGGTCGGATATGTACCACGCCACGCGCATCACGCCGTAGACTCCCGTCTTTATCATCACGCCCGACATTATGGCCGACACGTGCGACGGTGCGGCGGGGTGTGCCTCGGGCAGCCATACGTGCATGGGGAATATGCCGGCTTTCATGCCGAATCCGGCGAGGAACAGCAGGAACAGCGGGATCGTGCGTCCTGCGGCGAAGCATGCGGGCAGGTCGGCGAAGCGCGCCGATCCGCATACGGTGCCGATCCCGACGAAGCCGGCCACGAGGAACACGAATCCTATGTGCATCATTATAAGGTAGGCCAGTGCGGCTCGCAGCACCTCGGCCCGTTCGGCATCGAACAGTATGAGCAGGAACGATGCTATGGTCATCAGCTCCCACGCGAGCAGGAACGAGAATCCTCCGCCCGACATGACCACGAGCATCATCGACAGCACCAGCGTCGTGAGCGACGCGTAGTGCAGCGAGATGTGGGCCGACGATTTCTTCGTGAGATAACTTTGCAGGTAACCGCGCGAATAGAGCATCGTGGCGATTCCCGCGAGGCCTATGATGAGCAGGAACAGCGCCGACAGCGGGTCGATCGCCAGCTCCTCGGCACCGAACAAGGGGCCTTCGGCGCGCAGCAGCACCTTCGCCGGCGCTCCGGCCAGCACGCTCACCGCCGGAACGGCGACTGCCGCCGCGGCTGCGGTCACAGCAGCGAATGCCACCCACACCTTGCTGCGCAGGGGAGCAATGAACAACGCCCCCACCAGCAGTGCGAGTGCCAGAAGTAGATAAAGGTAAAACATATTTTGCATTATAAAGATACTAACCACCTTTCCCGTACCGGCGCCATGCGCGGCGGTGTGCGGCGTCCCGTGCCGGCCGTCTTGCTCCCGCGCGGCGTATGCGTATCGTATACGGAGCCGGATCTACAGCCCGTTCACCACGGCCGCCATCGTCGCGGCCA
This sequence comes from uncultured Alistipes sp., assembly GCA_964519525.1. Taxonomy (GTDB): domain Bacteria; phylum Bacteroidota; class Bacteroidia; order Bacteroidales; family Rikenellaceae; genus Alistipes. The sequence continues at coordinate 4,331 of CAZFIN010000080.1, forward strand.
CCACGGCGGCCGTCTCCGTGCGCAGCCTCTGCCGGCCGAGCGTTACGGGTTCGAATCCGTTTTCGAGCGCAAAATTAATCTCTTCCGGAGAAAAATCGCCTTCGGGGCCTATTAAAATTAAAATATTTTCATTTTTTCGTATCTCCGACGCCAGATATTTGCGTTTTTCAGCGTTATCGTCGCAGTGGGCTATGAACTTGCGGCCCTCGAACGGTGCCGCGGTAAGGTCGCGCAGGGGAGTCATCGGGTCGAGTACGGGGTGATAGGCCTTGAGCGACTGTTTGACGGCGGCTGTGACGACACGCAGTTCGCGGTCGTATTTTATTATGCGCCGTTCGCTGTGGTCGCACTCCACGGGCACGATGCGTGTGACGCCCACTTCGGTGGCTTTTTCCAGAAACCACTCGAAGCGTTCGATGTTTTTGGTGGGGGCCACGGCGAGGGTTATGCCGTAGGGCATCTTTTCGTATTCGGCCGACGTCTCGACCACCTCCACGCAGCATCGTTTGGGATCGGGGTCGGCGACGCGGCAGCGGTAGAGATTGCCGCGTCCGTCGGTGAGATGAAGTTCGTCGCCGGCCGAAAGACGCAGGACGCGGACGCAGTGTTTCGACTCCTCCTCGCACAACGTGTAGCGGGGCAGGGTGATGTCGGGTGCGTAAAATAGTTGCATACCTCTGTGTTAAATATTACCTTTGCAAAGGTATTAATTATAAATTAAGGAATGAAACGCTTCATACGTTTATTCGCATCGGCTGTGACGATTGCGACTTTGGGTGCGTGCGGCGCCGACAGGAGTGCGGGGGACAACCCCTTTTTCGAGCAGGAGTGGAACACGCCTTACGGCGTGCCGCCGTTCGACCGCATAGCGGCGGAGCACTACAAACCGGCTTTCGAACGCGGCATGTCGCTGCACGATGAGGAGATAGCCGCTATCGCGGCTTCGAAGCAGGAGCCTTCGTTCGAGAACACGGTTCTGGCCTTCGACGAGTCGGGGCGCATGCTGGCCCGCGTGAGCGCGGTGTTCGAGCTGCTTGATGCGGCCGATACCGACGAGCGCATGCAGGCCATATCGGCCGAGATGATGCCCGTGCTTGCGGCCCATTACGACGGGGTGATGATGAACGACGCGCTGTTCGACCGTATAAAGTCGGTCTATGACCGCCGCATGTCGATGGGACTCGATGCCGAGCAGCTGAGGCTCACCGAGAAGATCTACGACCGCTTCGTGCGTGCCGGAGCCTTGCTCGCGCCCGGGGATAAGGCGCGGCTTAAGGCCGTGAACGAACGGCTGTCGCAGCTGGGCGTGACGTTCGGCCGCAATCTGCTGGCCGCAACCAACGGATTCGCCATGGAGCTGAAGAACGACGATATGAGAGGCATCCCGGCCACGGTGCGCGAGGCGGCCATGCAGCAGGGACGGGAGTCGGGTTTCGGCGACAGGTACGTGTTCACGCTTCAGAAACCGAGCATGCTGCCGCTTCTGACCTATTGCCGCAGCCGCGAACTTCGCGACAGCATCTACACGGCATACGCCTCGCGCGGCGGCGCTGACGGCGATAACGACAACCGGCCCGTGGTGGCCGAGATGGCCGCGCTGCGTTACGAGAAGGCCGCGCTGCTGGGATACGAATCATATGCCCACTACGTAACCTCGAACGAAATGGCGGGCAGTCCGGCTGCGGTCTACGGCCTGCTGGAACGCGTGTGGACGCCGGCGCTGGAGCGGGCCCGCGGTGAGCTGGAGCGCATGATCCCCATGTTACGGCGCGACGAGGGTGCCGATGCCGAGTTCGCTCCGGGCGACTGGTGGTACTATGCCGAGAAGGTGCGCGTGGCCGATTACAACATCGAGGAGGATGCCGTGCGTCAGTATTTGTCGCTCGACAATGTGAAGGGCGGCATATTCTTTCTCGCCAACCGGCTGTACGGCATAACGTTCCGTCCGGTATCGGTGCCCGTGTACCACGACGAATGCGAGGCCTACGAGGCCATAGATGCCGACGAGACGCCGCTCGGCGTGCTCTATTTCGATTTCCATCCCCGTGCCGGCAAGCGCGGCGGCGCATGGTGCGGACGTTTCACCGAGCAGACCTACCGCGACGGCGAACGCGTGGGGCCCGTAGTGAGCATCGTGTGCAACTTCACGCGTCCGGCCGGACGTACTCCGGCGCTGCTGTCGATCGACGAGACCGAGACGCTGTTCCACGAATTCGGTCCCGACATGTATATCATCCGCGACAACATCGACTCTCCGCTGTGACTCGACATCGCCTTCTCGCTCGATTATCTCTAAAGAAACAAAGGGCCGTGGGAAGAGCAATTGGCCGAGGCCTCCCATCGGGCCGGCATGTT
>CAZFIN010000080.1:6695-8728 GCA_964519525.1 uncultured Alistipes sp.
GCCCGAGATGCTCCGCCAGTATGCCGTCCACTACCGCACCGGCGAGGTTATGCCCGAGGATATGATCGAGAAAATAGGCCGCAGCGCGCTTTTCAACAAGGGATTCGCCACCACCGAACTGGTCGCGGCGGCGTTGTCGGACATGGACATTCATTCGCTCACAAACGCCGGGCCGGTGGATGCCGACACTTTCGAGCGCGAGTCGCTGACCGTAAGGCGCGGACTTATACCGCAGATTCTGCCGCGTTACCGTTACCCCTATTTCAGCCACATATTCGACGGCGGCTATTCGGCCGGATACTATTTCTATATATGGGCCGAGGTGCTCGACAAGGATGCCTTTCAGGCCTTCGTCGAGAGCGGCGATCTGTTCGACCAGAAGACGGCCGAACGTTTCCGCCGCGAAGTGCTTGCGCGCGGCGGCAGCCGCAAGGGCATGGATATGTACCGGGCGTTCCGCGGTGCCGATCCCGATATAGCCGCCATGCTCCGCGCACGCGGACTTGCCGGCGAGGAGGAGCCGCACGAGGCAGCCGTCGGGCGCAAGTCGGTGGCTGTGGATACACGTGCGCAGGCCCGCGAGAGGGCCGAACGTTCGCGGCGCGAGCGCGAGGCGGCGCGTGTTGCGGCCGATTCGCTGGCCGCAGCTGACTCCGTGGCTACGGCCGATGCCGCCGGTGCGGAGTGAGATGGATGAAAGAATAAATTCGCATAACGATGAAAAAACTGTTATTAGCTATGACAATCAGTGCTTTTGCGGCAGGCTGCGCAGGCGATTCGATGCCTGTGGCCGATCTTCCCCCGATCGACACGACGAACCCTTTGCTCGCCGAATGGAATACTCCCCACAATACTCCGCCGTTCGACCGGATCGGCATTTCGGATTACGAACCGGCCTTCGAGACTGCCATAGCCGTCTCGCGGGCCGAGATCGAGGCCATAGTGAACAATCCGGCCAGACCGACGTTCCGCAACACCATCGTCGCAATGGAGCGTCAGGGTCAGCTGCTCGACCGCATAGCGGGCATATTCTACAATCTGCGCGAGGCCGACACGTCGGATGAGATGGATTCGATAGCGCTGCGCATACAGCCCAAGCTGACCGAACTGGATAACGACATCGCGCTGAATCCGGAGCTGTTCGCCCGCGTGAAGGCCGTCTACGACGGTCCGCGCCGTGGGCTGTCGGATGTGGACATCAAGCTGCTGGAGGACACATACAAGGGTTTCGCCCGGTCGGGCGCCGCACTGTCGGACGACGACAAGGAGCTTTACCGCAAGTATACCTCCGAACTGTCGGAGGCCACGCTCGTGTTCGGCCAAAACGCCCTGTCGGCCACCAACGCATTCGCCCTCAACATCACCGATCCGGCCAAGGTGGCCGAACTGCCCGGTTTCGTGAAGGAGGGTCTGGCGGCCGATGCCAAGGCCCGCGGCGAAAAGGGGTGGACGGTGACGCTCAAGGCGCCGAGCTACGGCCCGTTCATGACCTATTCGTCGCAGCGCGACATAAAGGAGAAGCTCTACCGGGCGTACAATTCCCGCGCGCTGGGCGGCGAGTTCGACAATTCGGAGCAGATACGCCGCATTACCTCGCTGCGTCTGAAGATAGCCAATCTGCTGGGTTACGACACCTATGCCGATTATGTTCTGGAGGAGCACATGGCCGAGAACGCCTCTACGGTGACCTCTTTCCTCGACGAGCTGCGTGCCGCGACGGTCGACTACGGCCGCAGGGATTACGAGACCGTTGCCGCCTACGCCGCATCGAAAGGGCACAAGGGCGAGGTCATGCCGTGGGACTGGGCCTACTGGGCCGAGAAGTACAAGTCGGAGAAGTATGCAATCGACGACGAACAGGTGAAACCCTATCTGAAGCTGGACAACGTGATAAAGGGCGTGTTCATGGCGGCCGAGAAGCTATACGGACTGACGTTTACGCCTAACGGCGACATATCAGTCTATCATCCCGATGTGAAGTGGCGCGATTCTTCCAGACGGCTAACAACGGGCGACAATGCCGACGCGCCCTC